>DBTO01000217.1 GCA_002307095.1 Sulfurospirillum sp. UBA1314 | reverse complement strand
AGTTATGGGGCGACGTTTATCTCCACAGCGGCGATCGTGGGTTTTGGTGGCGTGGCAGCGTGGCTTGGAAACTCCCTTCTTTGGCTTACGTTTTGTAACATCTTTATTGGTGTCTTCATCGCCTTTGTTTTTTTAGGCAATCCAACCCGTAAAATGGGTATTCGACTCAATGCGCACACTTTTCCTGAACTCTTAGGACGACGTTTTAATTCTAAGTTTATTCAAGTATTTGGAGGAGTACTCATTACCGTTTTTATGCCTTTGTACACGTCGGCAGTTCTCATTGGTGGAACAGAATTTTTAGTTGCTTACTTTAAAGTTGACTATCATATAGCACTTTTGGTGATGTCCGTCATTGTAACAGGCTATGTTTTAGCAGGCGGATTAAAAGGGGTTATGTTAACCGATGCACTTCAAGGTGTCATTATGTTTGTGGCAATGCTCATACTGTTATTCATGGTTTTTGATGCTGTGGGTGGTGTTGATGTTGGACTTTCAAAACTGGGAATGGTTTGGGACAAAACGGTAGCGCCACTGAGCGCTGTTAATATCAAAGATTTAGCCGCTGGAAGTCCTGATTTTTTAATGAAACTCTCCATGAACTGGGGATTTCAAGGGTGGAATAAGATGCCCGTTTTTCTCTCTGAAGGTTGGCTCTTTATCATCACAACCATTGCTATGGGCGTGGGGATTGGCGTTTTAGCACAGCCTCAATTGGTCGTTCGTTTTATGACCGTCAAAAGCAAAAATGAGCTCAATCGTGCCGTTTTGATTGGTGGTATTTTTATTATCGCGATGACAGGGATTATTTACCTTGTAGGTTCCGTGACGAATGTTTGGTATTTTGAGTTTAATGAAGGCAAAAATGCACTTCAAAGCACGGGTGGTGTGGGAAAAGTGATTCCCCATTTTATTAATGCAGCGATGCCAAAATGGTTTGCTTTTATCTTTTTATTTGCATTGATTTCAGCGGCGATGAGCACACTTTCAAGTCAATTTCACGCGATGGGAACAGCGATTGGTCGCGATGTATTTGAACAGCTTGCGGGTAAAAATAACCCAAATTCACTGCTCATTACACGTGTTGGTATTATCGTGATGATCGTTATTTCTGTGTCATTAGCCTATGTTTTTGATAAACAACCTGCCATTATTGCGCGCAGTACAGCGATTTTCTTTGCACTGTGTGCAAGCATCTTTTTACCGACCTATTTTGGAGGGCTTTTTTGGAAACGTATGACGAAAAAAGGGGCAATTGCTTCAATGATTGTTGGGACGGTGGTTACGACATTTTGGTTGGGATTTGTGCATTTTCAAGAAGCCAAAGAGCTAGGTGTGTGTAAAATGCTTTTTGGTGTCAATACCCTTTTAAGCGGGAAAATTACCTTTGTCGATGCGATGATCGTGGCGTTGCCACTCTCCCTTTTAACAGCGGTGATTGTTTCTTTGATGACCAAGCCGGAGAGTCCAGCACTGATTAAAAAGTGTTTTGAAAATTAGAAAAAAAGAGGGTGAATTCTTTTACCCTCTGTATTCTTTTTTATGTGATGCGATGATATTGGCTGAAGTAATAAATGCGCGAGTTTTTTTGAGTTTTTCCATTGAGTCGTGAAGTTGATTTTGCTCATATTTAACGATATTCAAAGCCTCTAAAATCAGTGCTTGTGCATTTTTTGCTTCATTGACATCGGTGATAGTGGGCATTTCGTTCATCAATTTACCAATCTTGAGAGGATCTCTCTCAACAATGGCAATCGTAAAATCATTACTCCACGACATTTTCTGTCTCATCTTTCCATGCTTCTAAAAGACCACGTGCTACATTGATAACTTCATCAAGTTTTGCGGCATCATTTTTAAAATTGGCCTCAGAGAGCAGTTTCAGCTGATACGAATAAAGCCCACGAAGGTAGTAAGCCACTTGTCCACCATCGTAATTGAGTGAATGAATAAGTTCTGCAAAAATAGCAGAGGTTCGGTTGATCCAATAAGTTCTTTTTTCGATATCTTTATCTTCAATTGCTTTTCTTGCTTGTGATGCAAAACGCAAAATTCCCTCATAGAGCATCTTAATCAATTTCTCAGGAGATTCAATCGAAATATTATTTTGTGAATAGGTTGAATAGGCTAAATTAGTGTACATGTAAAAATCCTTTTTTAATTAACTGCTACTGGTAGTTGCTTCTGAAATAATCATTGAAAGACTGCTAAATGATGATTGCATCGTACTAATCATACTATCATATGCCGCAAATTTTTTGGTCATGATTTCATATTTGCTATCTAAGCTCGCTACTAATTTTGCTCTTTGTTCTGTCAAAGATGTCTCATCTGTATCAAGGTAGTCTGAATAATTAGTGAGAATACCCGTGCTGCTATTGGTATAGCTCTTTAAAAGAGAGTCAAAATTTGTGAACATACCACTACTTGTTGTACTGTGTCCATAGACTGTTGTTGCCTTAAGACCTAATGTTGCAAGAACAGTGCTATCGCCTGTAATGGCAATATCTTCACCTGTAGTACTTTGTAAAATGATATTGCCATCGGATCCTACTGATGCAGTGACACCTTCAACACCTGCTTTATTAATAGCTTGTTGCAATGCAAGGGCATTTTCTGCAGCGGTAGATCCTGAATTGGTGCTAAATCGAATACTCGTCTCATTAATATAAAGACCTTTGTACGTGACATCCAGTGCACCAGAAGAGACGGCTGTTCCTGTGTAAGAGGTTGTATCATACGTGGTTGAACCTGCAAAATAGTCTTGAACATCTTCTGGATCATCTTCAATCATTGTATTAAAGGTGTCTTCATCAAATTCAAGCGTTCCTGAATCATCTAAAGAGATACCATAATCAATGAGGCTTCTGTTTTGGTCATCAACGTCTAAAAGCTGTTGGCGAATAGCTTTGCTAAAAGAAGTGATTTGACTTACCCCTTGAAAAGTACCTTTTGTGCTTGTATCTGAGTTGTAGCTAATGGCTGCTTCAAGATTCGTAATAAGATTATTATATGCTGAAACAAAAGCAGTAATTTGGTCTTTAACTTTTGTCCAATCTTGGGTGATAGAAGCAGTAATATCCGAATCCGTACTCTCCTGTGCACTGTTGAGGGTAATCGTCACACCTGACATTAAATCATCAATAGTATTGGATGAACGGGTAATGCTAACACCATTATATGTGAATTTTGCATCCGTAGCCGTTTGAAGATGGTTCGACGTAGTGTCCAGTCCTAAACTGCTCAGAGCATTCGTAGAAGTTGAATCAGCCGTATAATTACTGGATGCAATGGTAATGGCATTATCTGCACCGGTATCGTCAGATTTGATAATAAGGCGATAGGGCGTATCTCCTCCTGTATCAAGAATAGAAGCAGTAACCTTACCATCTAGTTTATCGTTGATCATATCTGCTAAATCTGTCAGTGTTGTGGAAGAGGAAACGGCAAATGAGTAAGATGTCCCATCTATCGTCATTGTTAACGTATCATCAGCAGTTGTAAATGTGCTGGTTTTGGAACTAAATCCGGTAGTTTGATAGATATCTTGTTTCGCCAAGGTATTTACATGGAGTGTAAAATCTTGTACATTGGTTCCAGCATCTGCAGTGACACTTACTGCATCATCAGAGACCGTGGTTGTACGTTGAAGATAGTTCGTATCATTTGCTAAGGCATTCGCTGCAGTTTTGAGTGTCGTAGCGAGCGTCGTGAGTGTTGTTAAATCAGTTTGTTTGGTTGAATTTGTTTCTAATTTAGTATCAATAGGATCAAGTTGTGCTGCTTCATCTACTGCACGTAAGCTATCAATAACATCACTGGTAAGAACACTACTACCAATTCCTAATGAGCTTAAGCTTCCGGTTGAAGTTCCCATAGGTTATCCTTTTTTATCAAATATCATTCCGACAATTTCTTTCATTTTAGCCGAAAGATCCATTGCTTCTTCTGTTGGAATTTTGCGAATGGTTTGACCGGTTGTTTTATCGGTTACATTGACATACATCATATTGATTTCATCGTTAAAACCAAAAGAGATATTGGTGTCTAATAGATCCATTTGATCATTAAGATCTTTTACGGTCTGTTTCAAGGTATTTGCGGTATTACTTTGATCATCTTGATTTGTTTTTGGTGTATCATTGGATTGCTCTACGGGTCTGGTCTGTTGCGTCGTGGTGGCTACCTTCGGAGTGGTTGCTGTTTCGACTTGTTTGCTTGCTGCGCTAAAAATGTCCATAATTGCCCTCCTTACTTTATCTTTAATACCTAGATCGACACATCCTTATTTCACTTTAATAGTTGGATGAAAGAAAAATGAGTATTAAGATTTTGTGTGTTACTATTGCATCATTATACAAAGAGGAAAAAGATGAAAATAGCGTTAGTGTGTCAATCGTTGCTTTTAAGTCGAGCACTCAAAAGTTTTTTAGGCGATAGAATCGTGCCTTATAAACAGTGCGATTTTGTGATCAGTGATAAAAAGATTGAACTCGATAAACCTATTTTTTATATCTCTTCTCATGAAGGCAATTTGGTAATTCCTTTTTCCAAATCTTCGCTTCATATTGAATTAGATAAATTTTCCCAACATCTTTTGTTACGCCTTGGCACATTAGATGACATGATGCCAAAGCCTAATAACACCCATGCACTGGAAGAAAAAATTACGGCATTAACGGAGCAATTTAGGGCAGAATTGATTCAGACGATTCGGGGTTATTATGGCAACTAAGCCACTTTACACAACGATTAGTGCTGGCAAATACAAGGGTCGGAAGATTCTCCTTCCATCCTTGGAGAGCACACGCAGTACAAAAGCGATTCTTAAAGGTTCTCTTTTTGATCGCCTTCAATATGACATCGTAGGTGAAGTTTTTGTCGAGGTTTTTGGTGGCAGTGGTTCGATTGGCTTAGAAGCTCTTAGTCGTGGAGCTAAAGAGGCTTATTTTATTGAAAAAGACAAAGCCGCCTTTTCCACGCTCAAAAGTAACTGTAAAGTAATCGATGAAGAACATGCCAAACCACTTTTTGGAGACAGTTTTGTGATTTTTCCAACGCTGCTTTCTACGCTTACATGTAAAGCGTATTTTTATTTCGATCCTCCATTTTCTATTCGTGATGGCATGGAATCCATTTATCAAAATGTCATAGACCTCATCGCGTCTATTCCCTTAGCAAAAGCCCATTTGATCGTTGTTGAGCATATGAGTGGCCTCACACTTCCCGAGGTAATTGGCGCGTATACTTTTTCTAAAACAAAAAAATTTGGAAATAGCGCTTTGAGCTATTATGTACCTTATGAAAACTAAAACATTTACCAGCGATATTTCAGGCACATCGTTTCCTCTAAGCGAGCGAATTTCGTCTAAAGCGATCAGGGACTCTATCTTAAAATGTATTCAAGAAGCCAATCCCTCCTTTAATGAAAAAAGTTGTTTAGCCAAGAGTGAACTCAATGTGTTTCGTGAAAAGTACATTACCGATTATTTAACCAAGGAGCTTGGCGAGCTTTCAACTTTAGAGCACAAAGTTATTGACTCCTTTCAAAATCACTCCATACTCACCGATAACATAGAAGATGATGATAAAACGGCTTTAAGTTTTGGACAAAAAATAGCCGATAAAGTGGCAACGTTTGGAGGAAGTTGGACGTTTATTCTCTCTTTTTGTGGGTTTTTGGTAACCTGGATTTTAGTCAACGTTTACTGGTTTCATAACCAAGGGTTTGATCCGTATCCTTATATCTTGCTCAATTTGATTTTGTCGTGTATTGCAGCACTTCAAGCGCCTGTGATTATGATGAGCCAAAACAGGCAAGAGGAGAAAGACCGCATTCGTGCCAAAAATGATTATATGATCAATCTTAAATCCGAACTGGAGATTCGAATGCTCCATGAAAAAATCGACCATCTCATTATGCATCAACAAGAAGAGCTACTGGAAATCCAAAAAGTTCAAATCGATATGATGCAGGATATCTTACAACGGGTCAATCAAAAATAATTATTGGAACATTAATTGCTTTAATTTGGCATGAACGCTAAATTTAAAGGGAATTGATGAAGATTGTTAAACTATCTTTCGTATTAATTTCAGCACTGAGCTCACTGTCTGCCCAAAGAATTGGTGATATTGCCAATGTGATCGGCGTAAGAGAAAATCAACTGATTGGTTATGGTCTGGTAGTCGGACTTAATGGTACAGGGGATGGCTCATCGTCTAAGTTTACATTGCAATCACTCTCAAACCTTTTACAAACGGTTAACGTTAAAATTGATCCTGTAGATATCAAATCTAAAAATATTGCGGCTGTTGTCGTGACGACTAAACTTCCTGCTTTTGCAAGGCAAGGTGATAAAGTCGATGTCTCTGTCTCTTCTATAGGTGATGCCAAATCATTGCAAGGTGGCAATCTTTTACTGACACCGTTAAAAGGTGTGGATGGTA
>DBTO01000115.1 GCA_002307095.1 Sulfurospirillum sp. UBA1314 | reverse complement strand
TAATTGGAGTCGATGGTATCTCGTAATTCATCGAAGCCTTCTGTGGTTGCATTTCCAAAGACTTCAGAGATACCACCTATTTGTCCATCTTCATTGGCATCATACACAAGCAAAGCATCTTCACCTTTGATCCAGCCTGTACGTTCTTTTATGCCATCACCTGTTAAGTCGAAGTAAGTTTCTGACTCTGCTAGTGAAGTTGTGGCAATGAAGCCGTCTTTGTTGGTATCAAGAGCTAGCGGTTCACATCGACGAACAAAGTAGGAACTTGTGAGGTTGAAGTCGTAGGGATTGAGGCTCGTATGGGAGTTTCCCATGGAATTAAGGAGGTTTTTCCAGTCATCTTCACTTAGATCTACACCTTCTTCTAAGAAGAGGAAGTGGTCGAGTAAACCATCAGAAATAATGTTATTTGAAATAATATCTGCCGCAATTCTTTCTGCATTTTCAAGAGGTGTAGCGTCTGGATCTGTGCCCATTTTTTCTTTGTAATCATTGAATTTATCTAAGTCTTTATACCATTGTTTTTTGAGATAATCACCAAGCGAATCTCCTGCCTTATCAGCCAAACTATCTTTAAAACCGAGCATGTCAGTATAGTCTCTTAAAAATTTCTCCATTGCTATGGAAGATACTTTATCTACTATAGAGTATACAATTGCATCAGAAAGATTTGCCCAATACTCAATTTCTTGGTTAACACCATCGGCAGTGCCACCTTTTTCCATTGACTCTTGCTCTTTTGAATCAAACCTTTGTTTAAACGTTATTTCTGTTTCAATTATGTCAAGAAGCAGTGATCGTGCCATTCTCATTGTTGTTTTTCCTTATTGGTTTTGTAATTACAGTTGATGGTTGATTTTAAAGGGTTGGTAGAAGTACTTTTTTGCTCATTTGTATTAGAAAGATTATCTATTTGCAAATAAACCATTTGTCTTTTGAATGTTTCTAGCGATTTTGTGGGAACAGAATAATTTTGTGAAAAATCTAAAATCTTCTGCTTTGCTTCTTCTATACTCTCCCAATACTGTTTGTCCTCATCACACGAAAAAAGATTATTGTGGATTTTATAAAAGAGAATAAAGGAAGAAAAGGTATGCAATGTATCATTATGATGTATATATGGACTATACCACCCTTTTTGGGTACTCATAACACTTGCATACTGCATCTGGTGATGCTCTTTATGATAGGCTAAGAATTTCTTTTCCCATTCATAGAGAGTAACAAAACGTTGATACAGTTCTTCATCTGTACTAACCTTATTCATATTAACAGTGTTAAATATATATCCCTTTGGATTAAGGTGAGCATCTGACACATAAATAGTAATTAAATCTAAGTACGTTTCAACAACTGAACCACCAAGCTCACTAATACTATCATCGGCTAAGGGGTATTTGGAAAGAAGTTCTATATTGGCATAGACTTTATCAATAAAATATTTTGAAAAATGAATACCATAATGTTTTGCCATAGAACCATAACTTGCCTGAACAGAATAGTTATACAGCCTTGCTTCAAAAAGATCAAACCACAATGCACCTTCTGCTTCATTGGATGGTAATTTTTCCAACCCTTTATGGTAAAAATAGTTCCTTATCTTTTTAAGTGGTTCTAAGAGTGGGTTTTGAAAATCAATGCGTACGGTTTTAACTAAAAATGTATAGTATAGATGCGGAATAATCGCTTTGGTAAACTCTTTGCGTGCTTCTTGCAATAAAGGAGGAGCAGAGAGAACATAACGACGGTATTCAACCCAATAGATAAAGCTATTGAGGAGAATAAATCCAACAACGAAGAGAAGAAGGTATTTTCTTATCTTTGCTCGTCTTGTCAAAAGTTGTTCATTTCCCATCTTTTATCTCCGTTGTCTGTAAAGCTATTTTTAGCTCTTTCTTCCACAGTTTCAACATACGATCTCCTTATGTTTAGCCATGTTTTCCAACTTACACCACTTTCTCCGTTGCCCCATTATTTGTCCCTTTTACTGTGTTTTGAATCTTTACATGTAAAGCTTTTTGAATTAAAAAAGTCTTACATGTAAAGAAATTTTCGAGCGACAATAGTCATGCTACTAAATACACGTCACGAAAAATGAAATTATGAAGGAGGATCTTGGCAAGCATTGAAAGTAATATGCTTTTTTTGCATATTTGTATTTTTGATTTTAGATTGAATGCTATATACAGCATAAATGTACTGGCTATCTAAACGGAGTTGTAGAATAGTATAAGGCGGAAGGCTGTAAATAGAATTCTGAAACATCTTAATTCCTTACCATGTTACCTTTGATTTTGAAGGCAGTTATAAACGTGTATGTCCCACGGACATCTTTACATGTAAAAGTCATTAGTCATGAAAAAAGTATGTGTATAAAACACTATGTAAAACAGATATAGCTTTAATAGATTTGTTGAAAGAGGGATATGCGAAAGAAGTATAGTTTTGAGAAGTAAAGATGTTTAGGTTAAGTGCGTTTGCCCAATGCGTCTTTTACCATTCAAAGATTTATACAGCTCAAGTAGCCCCCTACGGAAGAGTCACACAAATACATCTGATTGTCTTATAAGATCACATTTTAGTCATTATAACCTTAAACTTTATAACAAAAAGTATTATTTTTTATAAAAAATTTTATTTTGAGAGGGAAAGATACAAAAAATAGCACCTGTTATTTAACTCTTTAAAAATGTTAAAATCATTAAAGATATTATCGATTTTAAAAAGCTCTCAAAAAAGATAATTTAACGATGTTAAAGAGTTACTTCGCTCAAAATGAATGATTGAGAGTATTTCACTACGGATATCTTCTTTTGGTACAGATCGAGACTCCATTTTTTTGACAGCATTCGCGGATATATTACCTCTTTAGCTTATTTTTGACATGAGCAATATATAGTCAAAATTTTAAGTATTGATCCAATACTCAGAGATGCAAATGTTTTATTTTGTCAAAGGACTTTATTTTGGGAATACCCCCTATATTATCAACGACAGTAAATAGTGTTGTATAAAGACTTCAAAATAAACCCATGAAAAATTAACTGCAATTCTTGAAATCTTCTATGAATATTTTGTTACAAAAACGGCATATATATAGTCTGTTACGATAAAAAAGTTTTGTTACGAAAATAGCCTATACCTCTTATAGAGGTAGAAAAAATAATCTGAAAAATTCTATTTTTTGTTACAAAAATAGCTTATATATGAACGATAGTGAATAGTGATGTACGAAAATTTTTCAGAGAGACTTTTAGTACTTCTTCTGGAGTGTTGATTTTGAGATTATTGCTCTTTGTATTGAGGGCTGTATTTAGAATAACCAAGTTCATAACGAAGTTTAGCAATCGCTAGGATTGCTACAATAAAAGATAACGTACCGAAGACAATATTAAAGAGTGTCACGAATATCCTTTCATAGTTTTTGTTGTTTTTATGCTTTTAAAATTATAGAACAAATTGTTCTAAAACACCAAGGGGAAATGTCTTATTCCCCTTTTTTGTATTCCAATTGTTTATCTGTATGTATTAACGTAAAGCTCTGTGCTGGATGAGCACTGTTTTTACATGTAAACGTCTCTTGATTCATAAAAACATTGATCGTTGTTGGATTCATAGTCTCCAAACGCATAAAGAGATATTCATCCATCGTGATAGGTTTAAACTGCGTTAAGGCATTCGAAACAAAGAGTTCACCGCCATGATAAGTGCAATACTTTTGAGCTCCGGTAATACGTTCGTATCTCCAAGGAAAAATAGAGCTATTTTTCTCCAAGTTGAGTAAATCCTCAAACGAAGTGTACTTCGATGAAATTTGAGCGTATTTTGAGCCTTTTAGCCATGTTTTTAAGCCAAGGCTTTGTGCTTTATCGTGTTGAATCAGATAAAAACGTGAATAGGTCTCTTTTAGATCTCGTTTATTGCCAAGAATGGCACTTTGACGTAACTCAACGTTATCTTTGATAGAAATGATGGAAAAACCATCATTGGGAGAGAGGCATTGGTAAAATCCTTCGTATTTTCCTAATCCTTGTTCTCTTATGGCACTTTTATAACTCACATAATCAAGACTGAGCAGGGTTGGACGTGCATTTAAAGCTTGAATTGCTTTATCACCATAAACACTTTTCCCTTTGATGCTCTCACAATAGCCTTTAGCATCATCAAGGACTTCCATGATGTCACGAGCATCTGCCACATTCATCGCTTCATCATACGTTCGGTATTCAATGATTGATTGATATTCTCTTTCTGCAATCACGTTGTAGTTTATTGTCTCGCTACCTCGTTTGAGGGCAATGTACTCTTTCAAGGAAGTTGCTTGTTGAAAGGAGGAAGGATTAGGTTGAGAGGGTGTTGTTGTGGCACAACCACCAAGAATGAACGATGTCGCTAGGCAAGATAAAATAAAGTGAATCTGCTTCATTAGTACATCTTGCTACCAGTATCGTGTTCAAAAAAGACTTTATCAAGGTATTTACACGTATTAAATTCTGATTTTTTAGGAGCGCTTTTATACTCTGCTGTATGCAAGAAGCATCCAACAAGAAGCAATAATGAGAAAAACTTTGCAGCATCACATGTCAATGTGGCTTTCATGGTAGTAGCGGCTGTTGCATAATCACGAAAGATCCAATAGAGTATGAAAAATCCAAATAGGACTAACCCACCAAAGAAAGCCCCAACAATGATTTTAGCCAAGACCATAATGAGGTAATCACGAATCATGGAAAGCATCTTAGTCTCCTTACAAACGTTTTTCTTTTTCAAACACTAGGTACACATTGCCACTATGAGTATAAGAGTTTATCAATCGCCATCCATCAGCGTAAAGCTCTTGTGTGGTTGATGATTTCTTAAAATCACCCGAACAGGTCATTGGACTATCTGCAAATGCACCTATCTGTCTTGCCTCAAAACGACAGGTTGTGACTGATTTTTGCCATTCGCTTGCAAAGAGACAACCAACGACCATAATCAACGCTAAAAGAACCTTTTTCATTGATGTTCCTTATGACTAATTTATGGATAAAGGATACCGTAAAAGAGCTTATTAAACACTTATAAGTGTTTGTTGTAAATCCCGTTAATCACTACTATTTCATCAACTTATAGGTGTTTATTAAAGGTAATGTATTGTGGAAAAAATGATTGAGCGTTTTATGGATCAAATTGTTGAAAATGTTAAGGCTGAAAGAACCAAAAGAGGTATCAGCCAATTAGCATTAGCACAAATCCTTGGTCATAAATCACCCAATTATGTCGCTAAGATAGAAACCCGTAAGCATGATGTCAGTTATAACCTTGAGCACCTTTATAGAATTGCTTACGAGTTTGGCTTGGAAGTGAAGGACTTGATTCCACAAGTGAAAGATACTCCAAAATAATCTCTCCATGTAGGGCTATTTATCATTTTGTTTTTCCAATCACTGAACTCAATATTTCATGCACTCGTTTTTTAGCCAGCATACTTTTATCTTTGCTAACACCAGAAAAAACCCATTTATCAATTTCAATTCGATCAAAAAAGAGTTTGCATCTTTTATAAAATAAATGCCTTCACAAAAAACATTATCTTCAGAAATGAGATTTTAAATTAAAAGATTGCCCACAGCTTTTACAACTCTGTCAAAAGGAGAAAGAACTAATTTCCCCTTTTGTACATCAATATCTTTTAATGATATATTGATTCTTCTTATTTGTGTCCTCGTTTTTTGAAAGAGCAAACTTCAAAATGTACTCAAACTCCTCTATATCATTGGCATTTAGATTGAATTTGCCAGATATGATGGCGTAACGATAGGCTTTATCTATGTTAAGTTTAGGGTATCGAGCCACGAGTTCTTTGAATTTATGGGAGTCTGTGATTCTATGTTGTCTATTTCTAAATGTATTGTATATTTTATCAAATAGTTTTTTTGATGCAATTTCTAACTGTTTTCTGTTTTCTTCACTCTTTGGTTCAAGTATATTCTTCGTAAATTTTATAAAAAGACTTCTGCTGATCTTATAGCCATTTTCAAAATACTCTCTATAGGCTTTTTTTATCCAAGTATTAGTAATCTTTTCAAGTCGTGATTTACTGCTTTCTGCTCTTATATTATCGATTTTATCCATGCCTTCGATAATTTTGGTGATTTCATCATCTTCCTGAGTTATATCCCACAAAATACCCGTTACCGCATTAATGGGTCTATCTTTAACAACATAGGCTCGTTTAAATCCTTTATCTGTTAGCTTGTCGTATAGATGTTGGAATGCTTCTTTTGAGTATTTGTGCATATCTAAAAGTGAACAATCTATGACATTTTTCTTTGACATCTCATTTCTCCTATAAAATGGCATCAATGTATTTTTTTGCTTCTTGATTCGTCACCTTAATATATCGATCCGTTGTATCGATTTTTGCATGATTCATCAACTCTTTAATAACAAAAGCATTCGCACCACGCTTGGAAAGTAATGAGCCAAAAGAGTGTCGAAGCGTGTATAATGTAACTTTATTGATTCTATCGTTTACATGTAAGCCTTGATTGAAAAGTAGATCCATGGTAGGTTGTATTCGCTCTTTAATGCCAATATATGACATATGTACACTTTTATCTAACATTGGATTTTCTCGATAAAAAAGGTACTCTTCAGGGTTTAAATATTCTACCCATTGGTGCAATGCTTCACGTAGTCTTGAATGAATGGAGACTGAATAGGATGGTCTGTTTTTCATGGCAATAAATGTTATTTTATTGAAAGAAAAATCAATATTTTTACATTGTAAATTTAATATTGCTTTTGGTCTTGCTCCTGTAAAAATTGCAATTAGAACAAACAAATACGCTTTTTGTTTAGGCAATAACGATTTTAATAAGAGCTCAATCTCTTTTTCAGACAAAATTCGTTTACGCTGATTATTCAATGCCAGTAGTTTTACTTTGGAACATGGATTTACGATATTAATGCGATCCGTGAAAACCGCATAATTAATAATCGCTTTTAGTTGCGCTAAGTAGTAATTAACAGAAGCAGCACGATAACCCTTTTCTATCAATTTCTGTTTGAATCTTTGTATTTTTTCTGCTCTCAGTGTCTGTATATTATCGAATCCAAACACTGGTGAAATTTGATGCATATATTTCAAATAAGCGTCTCTATGATTTTTCATATCAGCTTTTTCATTGAAATAATATGTGGCCAACTGATTGAGCGTTACAACCTCTTGGAATTTATTTTTTTTGACGTAGAGAGGCTCCTCTAAATCTTCTAATTCCATCATCGTTTTGCGTCTTTGAACGACCGCATCTCTTTCAGAATAACCGTTAGATTTGAGTCCTACTTTCACCCAACGTTTTTTACCATCAATATCCTTGTATGTATAGTAAAATGATATATCGCCGCTGTCCAGCACCTCTTTATATACGCCCACATTTGACTTCGATTTTACACGAGCCATTTCTACCCCATTTCTACCCTAAAAAGAAGAGTACTGATGAATGTTGATAGAAACCAGTTATCTATCTGAGAAACAGTATAATGTGAATAAATGCCTATTTCAAGGGGTTTTGGTGGTTGTGAAGAGTATTGAGGATTATTGAATTTTACTGATGAAAAGGCATGTTACGAATCGAAACGATACTTGTCTATCATCAATACCATGACGCATGTTCCTTCAAACTACTTTTACATGTAAAGAACTATTGTAGCAATTTTTGTGTTGTTTTAAAATTAAGATAGTCTAAATTATAAGCCTACTTATCAAGAAAAAATAAAGGTGAGAAGAAAAAAACGCTCGAACCGGGCAATCCGAGCGTTTATCTTAAAAATTTGTAGGTTCTGCACAAAAAGGAGGTATGTGTCTTACATGTAGAAGTATAGGCGATTAGCTTAAACAAGATATGAACCATTCATTAATAGAACCTAAACCTGTAAAAATTGTTCATATTCTTTACATGTAAGACCTAATCAATCCGTTTATAGACCACCCAAGCGATCCATGTTGCGATGATACCTGTGCCAATGGCTGCTGCCAAAAAGACTTCTGGGATTCGCCAAGAAGCATCCAATAGAACCATCGTAAGTACCGCACCAAGTACCATAAATACGGCATTTAAGATATTGTTGGCGGCGATGATGCGTGAGCGAAAGGCTGGGTCACTTTTGCTTTGCATGATTGAGTAAAGCGGCACGCTGAAAAGTCCGCCAAAAAGAGCGATGAGCGTTAGATCAATCAAGATGTGCCAAAAGGTACTGCTTGAAAAAAGTGCTTCGACGGGCACAAAACTCGAAGAGGTAAGCGCAAAGTCGAGTCCAAAAAAGCTCATGCCTAAAGCTCCCAAGATGATTAATGATGGGCGAATGGTGTGATGGCTGAGCTTTTCACATAGAAAAGAGCCCACGCCGATGCCGATGGTAAAAAGGCTGAGCAGAAGCGTTACCGTGGTTTCATCGCCCTCTAAAACGACTTTGACGAAGGCTGGGAATTGCGAAAGTAAGAGTGCGCCATACAACCAAAACCATGAAATCGCAATGATGGAGAGAAACACCGTTTTGTTCGCATAGGCGAGTTTCAGCGTTTGCGCCGTTTGAGAAAAGATGTTGTACGAAAGACTCATCTGCTCATTTAGCGAAGGTGCAGTGGGAATGTAGCGACTGCACACGTAGCCGATCAGTGCGATCGCCATGCCCATAACGCCAGCGATGATGCCACCCGATGCGGAAGCTGCGATGAGCCCACCGCCAAGCGTTCCAAGTAAAATGGCGCCAAAGGTTCCCGATTCGACCAACGCGTTTGCCATGACCAGTTCATTTTCGCCCATATGTTGGGGGATGATGGCGTATTTGATGGGTCCAAAAAGCGTTGAGTGCAACCCCATACCAAAGACCACGACCAACAGCAGAGTGAACCCGTGCATGTAAAATCCAAGGGTAGCGATGCTCATCAAGCCAAACTCCAAAAGCTTGACAAGGCGTGTTAACGTGGCTTTGTCGTATTTATCGGCAAGCGCTCCTGCCAGTCCTGAAAAAATAAAAAAAGGCAAGATGAAAATCGCCCCGATGAGTGGCGCTAAAATCCCCAATGGCAAACTCGTCCATAACGACGCATGAAAGGTCACCAAAATGGCGAGGGTATTTTTAAAAATGTTGTCGTTAAACGCACCTAAAAACTGCACCACAAACAAAGGCGCAAATCGCTTTGTTTTTAAAAGGTAGATGGAACTGCTCATGCTATCTCGCTTGCCATGGATTTTAAAGTGACATAATCGGTCTTGCCTGTGCCTAAGAGTGGAAGTACTTCCACATGGACGATCTTTCTAGGCACCGCAATTTCAGGGTAGCCGTTACTTTGCGCGCTTTTTTGCAACGCGTCACGGGTTAAGTTTTTATCGGTCGTAAACAACACGATCGCTTCGCCTCTGGCGACATCAGGGATAGACGAACTGGCATGCAAAAAGCCACTGGATGTGAGCGTTGCTAATTTTTCGACGGATTCTAGAGAGATCATCTCGCCTGCGATTTTGGCGAAGCGTTTCACACGCCCTTTGATCTGCACAAAGCCCGCATCATCGATGCTCACGATGTCACCTGTGTTGTACCACCCCTCGCCTGCTTCGGAGGTCGGCTTTTCCAAAATGCCCGGTTTTTCAGCGCGCAAATAGCCACTCATGACGTTTGCACCCTTTACATGTAAAATGCCACCCTCCTCGATGCCAGCAACGGGAACTAACTTATGCTCGATGCCCGGCAAGATCTGCCCCACCGTGCCTTTTTTGTATGCCATCGGTGTATTGACCGCGATGACGGGTGCAGTTTCTGTCGCACCATACCCTTCAAAGATGCGCAAGCCAAACTTCTCAAACCAAAGCTCACGCACATTTTCAGAGAGTTTTTCCGCTCCAGCGATGACATAGCGCACTTTATAAAAATCGTACGGATGGGCGTGTCGTGCGTAGTTGTGCAAAAACGTACTCGTTCCTAGCAAAATCGTGCAAGAGCGATCATAAGCGATCTCCGGAATGACGCGGTAATGAAGCGGTGATGGGTACATAAAAAGGTGCATGCCTCTAAAAATGGGAAGCAGAGAGCCTGCGGTTAGACCAAATGAGTGGAAAATCGGCAGGGCGTTGAGCATTTTATCTTCCGTGGAAAAATCAACGATAGCGCTGATTTGAGCGATATTTGCTAGTAACGCTTCATGCGAGAGTACCACGCCTTTGGGTTTGCCCTCACTGCCTGAGGTAAATAAAATGACCGCCGTCTCTTTTTCATCTTGAGATGTTGTGGCAAGGCGTGGAAAATGAATCGCATAGAGCATCAACCAGAGTTTGTCAATCAAACGCATCGAAGCTTTCAACGCTTCAAGGTAGACAATGCGCACACCCTGTAATGCTTCTAGTTTAGGTGCGAGTTTGGCTTGTTCCACAAAAGCTTTTGATGTGACAATGGTCTTAATTTTTGCCGCGTCACATGCACTTTGCAAGCCATCCACGCCTGCGGTAAAATTGAGCATTGCAGGGACTCGTTTCATCCTTGAAAGCCCTAAAACAAGGGCGAGTGAAGCAACTGCTGTGGGCATTAAAACACCCACCGCTTCCTCTTTTTGGGTGAAAGGGCTTAACAGTCGTCCCAAGCCTAACGCCATTTTAAGAAGCTGCGCATAGGTGTATTCGACTTGTTTGATGTCTTCGACGATGGCTTTGTTTTTGCCGTGCGTTTCTATCGCCTCTAAAAACGTACCAAAAAGATCGTTAGCAGGACGCGCGTCAAACGAGCACTCTTGCATCAAGCGTCGCATCGCTTCGCCCGAAAGTAGGCGTCTTTCATGCGATGTTCCCTCGTGCGAAACAGTGAGTTTGGTTGGCGTGCAATAATGGAGTGTAATCTGCGGAAAAAGCCTACGTGGATAGCTCTTTGGCATACGAGAAAGCCTGCTAAACGTCGCACCTTGGATCATCACAGGCACCACGGTTGCATTGGTTTTCACCGCAACAAAGGCACTGCCTTCGTAAATCTTCATCAAACTTCCCGTTGTCGTGATGCGCCCTTCTGGGAAAATCACCACAGGACGTCCGCTCTCGACCAGACGAATCACCGCCTTAATCGCCATCGGATTGGACGGATCGAC
>DBTO01000168.1 GCA_002307095.1 Sulfurospirillum sp. UBA1314 | reverse complement strand
TACCGGTTGTTGAAAAATCACTTGAAAAGATCAAGCCAATGTTGGCGCTAGACGGTGGTGGACTGACGTTACTCGGAATTAAAAACGGACAAATTTTTGTTCAGTTACAAGGTGCATGCCAAGGGTGTGCATCCAGTGGACAAACACTCAAATATGGTGTAGAACGCCAACTAAGAATTGATATTCATCCTGAGATAGAAGTTGTCAATATTTTACCAGGTGAAGAACATGAGTTTAAGGCACTAGGAGAATAATTGAGCGCATATATCAAAAAAGGCATTGAAAAATTTTATGAAAAAAACTTCAAAGAAGCAATGATGCAATTTTCATTAGAGCTTAGTGTGGATCCTGCATCCAAAGAAGCCCGTATTGGTGCTATTTTGTGCGATATGGCAACGCAAAATGAAGAGCAAGCGATTGCATTATTTGAATATTATATTTTAACCAAAGAAAATGGTGCGGAAGACTGTGAAGAAGTCATGGAAGATATTATCAATTCAGTCGAACAACACAGTGAAAAAATAGCCCATTTGTTTCAAGAGAGTGATTTTGAAGCGCGCATCAATGCAGAAAATGGCATTAAATACGAAGATTTTATGGCGCTTATCGAATCGCGCGGTAGCTTTAAAGAGGCATTTGAAGACATTATGTTTTCGACCAAAGTCATTATCTCTAAAAAAGAGGATTTTGTTGACTTTTTAGCCAAACTCATTGAAAATGGCTTTATTGAAATGTCTTTGAATTACCTTGAGAGTGCAGTGACACTTTTCCCCAACGATGAGCAACTTTTATCGCTCATTAAAAAAGCACAAAAATAGAGAATCATCTTGAAAATAGAACTTCAAAACCATGCTCCTTTTTTACATGTAACCGATAATTCCAATGAATGTGATGCTTCAAGCATCTTTGTTTTAACAAATCTGAATGCTACGTATGAACAAAGTGCACGCGATCATGGCTGCACCCAAATCATCTCACCCAAAGCGTGTTTGGATCTACTTGGTATTGGCGATGCAATTAAAATTATTGGTATTACGGGTACCAATGGTAAAACGACTACTGCAGCAGCTATTTACTCGATCTTGCTGGATCTTGGCAAAAAAGTTGGTTTGCAAGGTACACGTGGGTGTTTTATCAACGATGCTCGCATTGAAGACAAAAGCCTGACCACACCACCCATTTTACAGACGATTCATAACCTAAAACTCGCCGTAGAAGCAAGGTGTGAATATTTTGTGATGGAGGTAAGCTCTCATGCCATTGTTCAAAACCGCATTGATGGACTTCCTTTTGCTTTGAAGATTTTGACCAACGTCACGCAAGATCATCTCGATTTTCATAAAACGATTGAGGAATACATCGCTGTTAAGAGTCGTTTTTTTGACGATGAGAGTGTAAAATTGATCAATAAAGATGAGAGCAAAATCCGTTTTAACCGTACCAATGCTATGAGTTATGGCATTGAGCATCCTGCAACCTATAAAATTTTGGCGTATTCGCTCAAAGAAGGCATCAGTGCAGCGGTTGCAAAGATTGATAAGGTATATGAATTTGAATCGCCTTTACATGGCTTTTTTAATCTCTATAATCTTCTTGCTGCCATCAGTGCTGTTGATATGCTAGGTGCTGCACCGATGGAAGCTATTTGTGAAGCCGTCGAGCATTTTGGTGGCGTAGAAGGTCGCATGGAAGTGGTCAGTCATGATCCTTTGGTAATCGTTGATTTCGCTCATACGCCTGATGGCATGGAGAAAGTGCTTGATAGCATGAAAGAGCGCGATCTTGTCGTGGTTTTTGGCGCAGGAGGAGACAGAGATCGTACAAAACGCCCCAAAATGGGAGCCATGGCACAACGTTATGCTAAGAAAATTGTCGTCACCAGTGATAATCCACGTTCTGAAGATCCCCAAAGCATTATCACCGAAATTTTAGCGGGAATGCACGCCGCAGACTCTTTACATGTAGAAGCAGATCGCCATAAAGCGATCGAAAAAGCTCTTTTGATGCAAGATCAAAACGAAGTCCTTCTTATCCTTGGAAAAGGGGATGAAACCTACCAAGAGATCGAGGGTAAGAAATATCCTTTTGATGATCGTAGCGTCGTAAGAGAGCTCATCGCTCAATGGGCTAAGCAAAAATAGGGTAAAATAAAAAAATTTCTTAATCCAGAAGAGGTATAAAAGCGATGACGCTTGAGATGTTATACAGCAAAATTCACAGAGCAACCGTTACAGATGCAAATTTGAACTATGTCGGCTCGATTACGATTGATAAAGAGTTAATTCAAGCTTCCCGCCTTAGAGTTGGGCAAAAAGTCGAAGTGGTGAATATCAATAATGGCGAGCGTTTTACCACGTATGTGATTGAGGGTAAAGCCGGTGGTAAGGACATTTGCCTAAACGGAGCAGCCGCACGTAAAGCCCATATTGGCGATAAGATTATTATCATTGCGTATGCGCATATGAGTGAAGAAGAGCTTAAAACATTTAAACCAACGGTTGCATTGGTAGATGAGAGCAATACGTTAGTAGAAGTGAGGGATTACATCTAATGTTTGAAAACTTCGATCTTTCCAAAATGGGTGCAATGCTTGAAGAGGCACAAAAGCAAGCCCAGAAAATGCAAGAAGATGCGAGTAATAGAGAGTTTACCGCTAAAAGTGGTGGTGGAATGGTCAGTGTGAGCATGAATGGTAATGCCGAGGTGATTGATATAACGCTTGATGATTCACTATTAAGTGACAAAGAATCGCTACAAATTTTACTGATCAGTGCGATGAATGATGTTTCCAAAATGGTCGAAGAGAACAAAAAACTAGCGACGTCCCAGATGCTCTCCAGCATTGGGGGATTTGACGCAAAAAGTTAAGGAGCAGTATGTGAAACGTCTAGGACTCTCTCTTTTGTTAATACTACAAGCCCTCTTTGCAGCGGAAGCTCCCGCTCCTATTGTTGCATCTAAGGCAGAGTTTGTCTATCCTGATTTTTCTCAGTGCTACGATAAAAATAAGCAATCCATTGTCTATTTTGGTAAAACCAGAGCGGTTGCTATCAGTGACAAACAAGCCGTTGCGTATGCAAAAGAGAAACCAACCGTTCCTTTTGCACGGTATGATTACCTCTCCAATCTCTATTTATTTGATTCTCCAAAGCCGTTGATGCCTGTCAAACTCAAAGCAACGACGGAGCTAAAACTGGGTGAATGGCTTGTGAGTATGACCGATAACTCGTTGGTGGCGGTGAATGCTTCCAAGATCGGAAGCAGCGCAAATGATTTTTTTGAATTTGGTGGTGTGGGCGACGTGAGTACGCTTGTGGGCGGACTTTGTTGCGAAATGTATGGCTTGGGTATTGGTGATAAGTTTTTTATCGGTTCTGAAGCGCTTCAACGTTTTATTGATGGCAAATCAGCTTCGTTTTCAGAATTAGGCATTCGCGTAATCGATGGCAATGAGAGTGTTGTGGTTGACTTTGTGGACCCTAATGTCAAAGAGTCAAAAATGAAAGTGGGTGACGTGATTACACGCTTAAATGGAAAGCCTGTTAAAAATGTAACGGAGTTTTCCGAAATTTTAAAAACGTTGAAAGATGTGAATAAAATCAGCGCGCAAGTCCAACGCAATAACGCATGGATGGAAGAGAATCTGATGGCTTCTAAAACACCACTGCCTAAAAAAAATGATGCTAAAAAAGCGCCACTTCCTGAGAAAAAAGAGAGTTATCTGCAAAATCAAGGGTTTAAATTTGGCTCCGATCTTAAAATAAAAGAGATTGTGCGTGGCTCTTTGGCTGAGAAAAGTGGTCTAAAAGTAGGGGATCGTTTGATGCAAATCGATCAAATCCCGATAGAGCGTATCACCGATGCCGATGGCTACTTGGACAAAGTACGTAATCGTGAGGTCAGTCTGCTGTTTGACCGCGATGATTTCCAGTTTTTTGTGACATTGAACCACTGAAAGGGATCTTTTGAGTTCTAAAGCATTAGTTGAAAAATTTGAACGATTTTTAAAAACAAAACTTCCTGTGGTGGAGAGTTTTCATCCCCATTTTAATCACGCCTTTGGTGAAATGCTTGATGTGGGTGGAAAACGGTTTCGACCTCTGTTACTGCTTAGCGTGGTGGAAAGTACTTCGCCTCTTTTAATCGAAAATGCTTTACATGTAGCGTTGGGTTTGGAGATGATGCACACCTATTCGCTCATTCACGATGACCTGCCTTGCATGGACAATGCACCTCTTAGACGCGGACATCCGACCTTACATGTAAGCTATGATGAGACCACTGCTGTACTGATTGGCGATGCTTTAAATACCCATGCTTTTTACCTTTTAAGTAAAGCGCCTTTAAGTGCTGAGATTAAAATTAAATTGGTTTCGATTCTCTCTGGGGACGCTGGAATTTATGGGATGGTTTTAGGTCAGGCGATTGACTGCTTTTTTGAAGATAAACATCTTACGATTGATGAGCTGACTTTTTTACATCTGCACAAAACGGCTAAATTGATCGCTGCGTCACTTTTGATGGGCGCTGTCATTTGCGAATTAGCCCCCGAAACACAAGAGGCTCTTTATCAGTTTGGTCTTAAACTTGGGCTTTTATTTCAAGTACAAGATGACATTATCGATGCGACACTTAGTTCTGAAGAGGCGGGAAAACCGACTCAGAATGATGGTCATAAGAACTCGTTTGTCAATTTACTAGGATTGGAAGGTGCGCGAGAAGCAAAACAGAAACTTTTAGGTGAATTGGATACGGAGTTAGAAAAGCTTGATGCAGCTTTGTCACACAGACTCAAAAGCATTGTGAATGACTATTTTAAAGTTTGATTGAGGAATTGAAATGGAAGATAAAAAAATATTAAAAAAACAAGCGGATACGATCCGTTTTTTGGCAGCCGATATGGTGCAACGTGCGAACAGTGGACATCCGGGTGCGCCTATGGGATTGGCAGACATCGTTACCATTTTAGCACGCCATATTACCCACAACCCTAAAAATCCAAAGTGGTTGAACCGTGATCGTTTGGTTTTTAGTGGCGGGCACGCTTCAGCACTGGTTTACTCTTTTTTGCATTTAAGCGGTTATGATATTAGCCTTGAAGATTTGAAAAATTTTAGACAACTCGGAAGCAAAACACCTGGGCATCCTGAATACGGTGATGTACCTGGTGTCGAAGTCACCACAGGTCCCTTAGGTCAAGGTATTAGTAATGCCGTTGGATTTGCCATGGCTGCTAAATATGCCGCAACCGTTCTCAATCAACCCAAAGCAGAAGTGATTACGCATAAAGTCTACTGTTTGTGTGGCGATGGCGATCTTCAAGAAGGCATCAGCTATGAAGCGTGTTCTCTTGCCGGACATCTTGCTTTGGACAATTTAGTCGTGATTTATGATAGCAATGCAATTACGATTGAGGGTGATACTTCTATCGCGTGGAGCGAAGATGTGAAACACCGTTTTGAAGCGCAAGGGTGGGAAGTGTCTCGCATTGATGGCCATGATTACGATGAAATCAATGAAGTGCTTGAGCAATCCAAAGAGCAGAGCAAACCGTATTTGATTATCGCCGATACGTTGATTGCTAAAGGTGCGTGCAAAATGGAAGGAAGCCATCATGCGCATGGGGCACCTTTAGGATGTGAAGAGATTAAAGCATCCAAAATCAAAGCGGGATTTGATCCTGAGAGCAACTTTAGTGTTTCTGAAGATGTCAAAGCTCGTTTTAATTGTGCCCTTGAAAAAGGTGATTTGGCAGAAGCTACGTGGAATGCCCTCGTCAAAAATGGATTGAGCAGTGAGCAAAAAGCACTTTTAGAAGCACTTTTAAATCCTGATTTTTCAAAGATCGAGTGGCCTAATTTTGATAGTGATGTCGCAACACGCGATAGCAATGGAAAAATTCTTAACGCGATTGCGCAAGCAATTCCAGGTTTTATTGGCGGCAGTGCCGATCTTGGCCCTTCCAATAAAAGTGAGCTGACAGGATTGGGCGATTATCCTCTTGGACGCAACATTCACTTTGGTATTCGTGAACATGCGATGGGGGCGATCATTAATGCGTTTGCCTTGTATGGTTTGTTTATCCCTTTTGGCGCGACCTTTTTTATCTTTAGTGATTATATGAAGCCTTCAGTTCGTTTAGCAGCTCTTATGAAACTGAAGAATTTTTACATCTGGACACACGATAGCATCGGTGTCGGAGAAGACGGTCCAACGCATCAACCGATTGAACAACTCAGCCAATTTAGAGCACTTCCAAACTTCTATGTTTACCGACCATGCGATGGTAGAGAAAACGTGAAAGCATGGAAAAAGGCTCTCAGTATGCAAGCGCCTGCGGCATTTGTCTGCTCACGTCAAAAGCTTCGAGCACTCAAAGACGATCGTGCGCACGGCGATGTGGAAAATGGTG
>DBTO01000169.1 GCA_002307095.1 Sulfurospirillum sp. UBA1314 | reverse complement strand
AACCAGCGACCTTCGGGTTATGAGTTTGGCGAGTAATCACGCAATAGCGGTGCTTTCGACATAGTTGGTTTTTTGGCGTTTAAAGACTTAAACAACAAAAAGCCCTAAAATACGAGCTTTTTTCAACAAAGCATTTTAAAATCTTATCAAGAAAGTGGCACACCTTATGTGCCACTAAACTATCAAAAAAACTACATTTTACTGTCAAAAAAAATCTTCACAAACCAAGGATAAAGCATGTTCAATAAAGTCGTAATGCTTGGCAATTTAACGCGTGATTGTGTGTTGCGTTATCTTCCTCAGGGTGGGGCAGTTTGCACCACTGGAATTGCTACAAATCGAAAATTTAAAAAACAAGATGGTACGCAAGGTGAAGAGGTTTGTTTTGTAGACCTAACTTTCTTTGGTCGTTCCGCTGAGATAGCCAATCAGTATTTAGGCAGAGGTAAACAGGTTTTCGTTGAGGGGCGTTTAAAACTAGACCAATGGACGGATCAACAAGGCATCAAACGTTCTAAACATTCCATTACCGTTGAGACATTGCAGATGTTAGACAGAAAAGGTCAGCCAGAGGGAGAGAAGCATGAAAGTGGTGAAGCGCCTGACATCGATATTAACGATGATGAAATTCCGTTTTAGGGCTATGTCATGACACAGCCAATGAGCGTTATCGCGCCAATGCACCAATACCGCAAAGAAAACATCGAAGAGATGATGGCATGGAGTTTAGAACGTAAGATAGAACATGCAAAGAAACGGATTCAAGAGTTTTATGAGGTTATGGATGGAAAAGTATATGTCTCTTTTAGTGGTGGAAAAGATAGCACGGTTTTGTTACATTTAGTGAGATCGATCTTCCCTGATGTTGTTGCGGTATTCGTTAACACTACGAATGAATACATTGAGATTTTATATTTCGTGAATCACACCAAAAACGTCATCACGCTTTATCCTAAAATGTCTTTTAACCAAACGATTGAAAAGTATGGATTTCCCCTTGTAAGTAAAAAAGTTGCTCGTTCAATTACAGATTTAAGAGAAAATAAACCAACAACTGCAAATATAAGAAATCTTTATCTTACAGGGTACAACCGTAAAGGTGTTTACGTTTCTACGTACAAGCTTGCTAAAAAGTGGTATCCGCTTTTTCAAGAAGCACAATTCAATATTACGAATAAGTGTTGTGACATTCTAAAAAAAGAACCTGCCCACCGTTTTCAAAAAGAAACGGGTCTGTTTCCTTTTGTTGGCACTATGGCGTATGAGGGAACAGATCGAAAAATGGATTGGATTAAAAACGGTTGCAATCTTTTTAATGAGGAAAAAAAGACTTTTAAATCTCGTCCTTTAAGCATTTGGACTGAGCAGGATATATGGGATTACATCAAACTTTATGATGTTCCATACTCAAAAATCTATGATGACATAGTAGACGATCAAGGAAATGTCATCATTCAAGGCGAGAAACGAACTGGTTGTGCTTATTGTGCCTTTGGTGCAGATCAGGAGAAAGGTATTAATCGTTTTCAACGCCTTAAGCTTCGTAAACCAAAACAATACTCTCAAATCATGCAATTAAAAAACAATGGAATCACATTCAGTGAAGCGCTTGATTTTATCAAAGTAGCTCATTAACAACACCAAGGAGATACCCATGACATATTATATTATCCCCTCAGTTATCATCGTGTCCATCCTATGCAGTACAGTTTTTTATTTTCTAACTCGTAAGCCACAACCTAAAGAGATGCGTGATGAGTTAGAACCTATCAAAAGTGCCTTAGGATTTTTGAAATGAATCACGCAGAGTTCCTTGAAAAGCAGTGGGCTACATACAAACAAGCATGTAAAGTGAATAACATTGATCCAGGGGAGAAAGAGGCATTTATCGCGAGGAATATGCCTAAAGACTATAAGCCCGATTATCTCCTAGATAAAACTCCCAAACCAAAGTCACTTATGCCAAAAGAGCCACTTTTCAAAGCCGAAGAAAACATCACTATCTCACGTCGAACACTTAAAGAGATGTTGGAAGATGCTGCACAAAAAGGCTACGAATTAGCCATAAAAGAAAGGAGTACCAATGAACCACTACAGGCAAATACTAAAGACGTTTGAAGCTATCAAACTAAAAGAGATCAGCAGTGACCAGTCAGAGGGAGGGCGAACAAAAAAAGACTCTCGAGAGATACGTGTCATGTTAGGTGAGATCAAATCACTCATTACCAAAGCAAGACGTGAACTCATAGCATATGACAGCTATAGAAAACCAATGTACGTTACTAGACATGAGACAGGAAGCCTTTTCCCTGAGCTGGTTCTGGTCAGCGAAGAGGAGATGCTAGATGGCAATAGTCAATCCGCATGAACTATGTGCTATTCAAGGAAAAACAAAGACCATTCATATTTGCTTTATTAGTAGTGGCATGGCGCTTTGTTGGCGAAGACCTGACAAAAATATCGTAAGCGATATTAACATACAAGCCGACATTACCGCACTAAAAGAAGATGTAAGACTGTGTAAGTCATGCAAAAAAGAACTCGAAAACTGGGGTTTTTAAGACTCTCTTTTTTATCTAATTTTACTACTCACAACAAACTATTTTTTATCCAATAAATTTATTACAAAAGTAAAGGTTAATGCCTATGAATGATATACAAAAACAAGAAAATTTAAGGCTAATGTATATTGATTATGTTGTTGAACGGTTGATGGCAGAAGATGGGCAAGGTGCTATTATTGACCTTTTCGCGGGAGGGGGAGGTGCTAGTGAAGGTATCAAAGCAGTTTTTGGGCGTGATCCTGATATAGCAGTAAATCATGATCCAGATGCTATTGCTATGCACCAGGTAAATCATAAAAATACTACTCACTATACATCGGATGTTTTTGAGGTTGATCCGTTAAGTGTTGTTCCAGGATGTCCAATAGATTTACTTTGGGCTTCGCCTGCTTGCACGCACTTTTCAAAGGCAAGAGGTTCAACCCCCGTGTGTAAACAACTTCGTTCGCTCGCATGGGTTGTTGTTAAATGGGCAAAGCTGAGATGTCCACGTATGATCTTTTTAGAGAATGTTGAAGAGTTCGCGGATTGGTGTCCTGTCAATCAAGAGGGTTATCCTGTCAAAGAGAAAAAAGGAGAAACCTTTAAGCGATTTGTAGCATCACTTGAAACACTTGGCTATGACGTAGAGTGGAAAGTGCTGTCGGCAGATGATTACGGCGCTCCAACCATTCGTAAAAGGCTCTTTATGGTGGCACGGTGTGATGGCTTGCCTATCGTGTGGGCTGAACCTACACATGGTGATCCTTCATCTAAAGAATTTAAAAATGGTAACTTGAAGCCTTGGCATAGTGCTGCGGAGATTACAAACTTTTTGATTCCTTCACATTCTATTTTTATGGGAACCGATGAAATTAAAGCACAAAAGCTTCGCATTAGAAGACCCTTGCAAGAGACATCATTAAGGCGCATTGGTAAAGGGTTAGAAAAATACGTCCTTACATGTAAACATCCCTTCGTTGTTACCAAAGACAATATCCAAGCGGATGGCTCAATCGATAGCGCATGGATCGTGAAGTATTACAACAACGCTTCTAACCCTAATCAAGTCATGGGTAGCGATATGAGAAGTCCATTACCAACTATCACCACCGTTGACCATAACGCTTTAGCCACTGTATCTTTTACTCCTTTTGTGAGTACCTATTTTGGGGAAAACAGAGTCAAAGGTAAAAAAGTGGCTGATGGTAGAGGCTCGAAGATCACTGATCCGCTATCTACCATCACAAGCGGAGGTATGAGACACGCTTTGGTTACGCCTTTATTAATTGGTATTGATAACAAAAGCTCAAAAGGGTGTAGTTGGAGTCCACTTGCACCACTTACGACCATTACTACAGAAAATAGACATGCTTATGTGGAAGCGAGCTTTTTGAGTATCTATTATGGCAATAAAGATGACATAGGGCAAGCGTTAACATCACCATTACGAACCATTACAACAAAAGATAGATTTTGCAAAGTTGACATTGTCTTTGATAAAGCTTCGCATCCTATTGGAGTCAAGAGAGTTTAAAGAAAATCCACGCCGTGAGAGAGTTTCTTGCTCAGTACACAAACATTGAGGATGAAGCCATGCGTATGGGTATCGTGCTCATAAATGGGCAACGGTATCAGATGGTTGACATCAAACTTCGCATGTTCTCAGCGAGAGAGCTTTTTGATGCACAAAGCTTCCCTAAAAGCTACATCATTGACCGAGGTATAGATAACAAAGTTTTTACGAAAACAAAGCAAGTTCACATGGTCGGCAATAGCGTACCGCCAAAACTTGCAGAGGCAGTTATTCGGGCTAATGTTGAAATCATCGAAGAGATGAGCGAAGCCGTTGTAGGCTGAAAATATTTTACATGTAAAAGGAAAGAGTATGAAACAAATCGCAATCCCACTCAATCAAGATACCAAGGTTTTGCTCACCAAGAGCGATGAAACTCAAAAGTTTATTTCTGAACTAGAGAAAATATGCACTCTAAGGGTGATAGAGGAAGATGTTATTCATCCATGGGGATCATCCATGAGAGCACTTTATGAAGCGGATGTTGCCATAAAGGGAGACGGTAATATTGAAAAAAATAGAATTACTGGTGAGTATTTTCAAGTAAAAGAAGTTTACGATGGAAAACTTATAGGAGAAATTTTTATAAAAGTAACTACAGGTGATGCAAGGTTAGATGAGATTTTTGATGGAGGAATTGACATAGACTATTTGGTTGTCATTATAGCATCTAAAAAAAATAAGCCATTGATTGATGCGTTAAGTGGGAAGTTGAAAGAGTTGAAAATTTTTGATCAGAAAGATATTGAAAGTCGAGATTATATCGTAGCATCATGGGATGCAAGCATTATTATTAGTGCTACTGGGGTTATTGAAAAAAATTACCAAACAGGAAGATATAGATTGAGTAAAAAAGGTTCCCATGGGAAACTCATAGGAGCAAACAATGCGATGTAACATATGTGGCGCGTTTTACGCACCTGTAAAACACGCAAGGTGTCCTCAGTGTTTCCCTCTCCCTAAGCCAAAAGCTGAGCAGAACGAGAAGAGTGAGAGTGTAGCTGAGACATTGAACACGGGGCAATTAGCCATGGTGTACGGTGAAACAGATGAAAAAAACTAAGGAAGAAAAGATGAGCACATCACCCATGATTATCGAGGGAGTTTTTAAGAGTTTAGACCAGTGGCGCGAAGAGCGAGGCTTACAACATACGGTTGGGAATATCGCTGCGAATATTGGCGAAGAAATTGTCGAGTATTTGCGTGCAGAAAATGACTATCAAAGGGTAGATGCGCTGTGCGATATATACGTGTTTAGCGTAAATGCTATACACGCTATTGGACGGATGCCTGATAAATCTGTAATGATTCAATGCTCCGATGATTATCTTCCAAGTATTAACACGTACATGTCCTATATTGCCGAGCATTTTAGCATTGTAGTTTCTGCAACAACATTTCACAACGACCCAACGTATAGCTTAGTAAATCTTGCAAGGGATGCAAAATATCAAATGCAAGCTATGGGCTTTGACTTCCTCATTGCCATGGATGAAACCCTAAAAGAGATCCACAGCCGTACTGGTGCATGGAATGAAGAGACACAAAAATGGGAGAAGTTCAAAACGCCCGAAGCGAAGGCTCTATGGTACAGCGCTGATTATTCAAAGGCGAAGACCAAGGAGCATCAACATTGTCAGAGATCTAGCTTTTTTGACGCGCAGTATCAACAAAAAACAAATTAAAGGAGACATAATGACTTTGAAGTACTATGCGTTACTCCTAGTAATTTATATGATAGTTCATTATTTTGTTGGGGCATTTATACAATGGGATTTTTTATGGTATCAGGCTATTCCTTCTTGGAGCATCTTGGCGAGAATGAATTATCTAATATGTTCTTTCCTACTGATGGCTGCTTATTTTTTAATTACCATTTCTCTTTATTCAAAAGAAAAACTACAAAGGAGACACGATGCAATATAAAAGTAAAACAATGGGCGAGATCATCGAAGCTGAGCAATTTTGTGTTGGGTTTGTATCGGATAAATTTAGATCATATACTATCTCTAATGTGGGAGAAGCATTAGGGATCAATCTAAGAGAAGTATGTTCTAAATGCGGTCGCCCTGGGTGGCATCATATGTATGTAAATATTTCTCCAAATAACGAAGAGACGGTTGGTGCATCTATGTGTGAAGGAGATTATTTATGCTTTATTGATGGCGGTTACCCTTGGGTAATGTCAGATAAAGAGTTTAATGAACAGTATGAACCCTATGGTGACTCTCAATCTGAACCACAGCAAAAGCCAATACCTGACCCTACTGACAATTACGTTTATAAAGAGCTATTGGAAGCCATTGAAAGTGCCAGTGCTGATGCAAAAATTACCAATTTACATGTAACTATCAATATACCGCCTGAGCCAAAAGATGAGATACAACATGGTCAGTGTACCAAGCTCTCAAAAGCAGATATAGAAGAACAAATACGCTCTATGTGGCATGAAGGGATGAGAGATCCTGAGATTAATATTGATGAAGCCATTAAGGGTTATTTACCAAAAAATACCCACCCTCTCAAAAACCCTGACTCTTCTCATTATGCAATGTGGCACGATGGACCAAGTGGTGAAGCGGTTGAAGCCATAGACTTGATGGAAAAGATGGCGACCAAAGAGGAGCTTTTAACATGGGCAAAACTGACAGTATTGAAGTACCGGTTACGCATCGGTAAAAAAGATGACATCGTCAAAGAGATGAAGAAGATAGAGACATACGAAGCGTATATCGTGCATTTAGAGAGGCAAATAAAAATGGAACTCGAAGAAAGAAGAACAAAAGCTATTGGTTCTGTAAACTAACCTCTCTTTCCCAACCACCTTTTAAACCACCCAACATTTTTACAAAATCTACTTGATTTTTTCCAAAGGATAAAGCATGTCTAAAAATCCCGAAGCATATTATGAAAAAGTCGTTTTATCGTCTTTCATAAACGATGCTACGCTGTATGCGGAACATAGGCATAGGTTGAAGAGTGAGCACTTTAGCGAGTGCTCCTTTTTGTTAGAGCTTTTAGACTCATTCACGCAAAACGAACAGCCTTTCGACATTGAACTTTTAGAAGCAAAAGCCCCTCAAAAAGAGGTACAAAAGCTTTACGATGTTGCCCTCACCACCCCTGTTTCAAACGTCCTTTTCTACATCAACGGACTCAAAGAGTGTTATAACAAAGCGCTCATCGTTTCGCATCTTCAAAAGATGCTTAAAAGCGAGTCTGTATCTAGCGAACAGATGATTTTGAGTTTGGAGTCTTTGCTAGACCAAAAAGAGACACTCATCGAAAAAGAGTTTAAAACCCAAGACGAATGGATAGACGTTTACGATGCACTACCACCTGTTCCACGGTATGCGACAAAAGTCTCTTTTTTGGATTTCTGTTTGGGCAGTGGTTTTGAGCTTGGCTTTTTAGTGCTTATCGGTGGTGAACCTGAGGCAGGTAAAACGAGCCTTGGACTTCAAATCCTCAACAACATGTCCTTAGAGCACAAAACAGCACTCTTCCCCTTTGAGTTTACAATGCGACATTACCTGAATTCTCAAAAAATTATAGGAAAAAATTATCGTAACAAAAACATGTACATCGTACCAAATGGTGAAGACCTGAATGAGCTGACAAATAACATCAAAATGCTTCATGCCAAAGGGGTGCGAGCATTTCTCATCGACTCTCAGATGCGTGTTGGTGTCAGTGATGCAAAAAATGTTGAGGATGAAGAGAGCAAAAAGTTTACAACGCTTGGAAAGCTTGCCAACAAACTCAATGTCCTTATCTTATTTATCGTCCAAAACTCAAAGACAGATCCCACTTCACCTATGGGTACAAAAAAAGGTGCATACGAAGCATTTATTTATCTGCACGTGGGGCATGTACCTGTTCCAAAAGATGACAAAGAAAATGCCAATAAACCATTTCTACCCGATAGACGTATCTTTTGGGTTATCAAAAACAAACAGTCAGGAAAGCACTTCAAAGAGCAAGTAGGGTTTGACCCCACAACACGAACATTTCACATGATCCACGAAAAGCGTAAAGACATACCCGTTGAAGTTATCTACGAAGCAAAAGAAGAGAAAAAAATAGGGGGGCTATTTCCATTATGATTGCTCAAAATTCAATAGACTCACTCAAAGAACGTCTCGACATCGTAGAGGTGATTGGTAGCTACTTTGAACTTAAAAAGTATGGTGCCAACTTTAAAACAAATTGTCCTTTCCACAACGAAGACACACCAAGTTTTGTCATAAGCCCCCAAAAGCAGATTTACCACTGTTTCGGGTGTGGGGCAGGGGGAGACAGCATCAAGTTCGTTATGGAGTATGAAAATCTAAGCTATAGCGAAACCATCGAAAACCTCGCTAAAAAGTTTAATCACTCACTAGCCTACACCAACGAACAAGAAAAAAGAGTCAATACCGAAGTGATGAAACGCCTCAATGACTACTTTGTATCGCTTCGCTCTGCCGATCTGCTGACCTATTTACGCAACCGAGGGTTAAGCGATGAGACTATCAACGCATGGGAGATAGGCTTAGCGCCTTCATCCATGCAAAGCATCAAGTACATCAACGAGAACGTACTCGACAAAGAGGCGCTTTTAGAGTTTGGTGTTATCGGTAAGCGTGATGATGGAAAGTTTTATAACCGTTTTGACAATCGATTGATTTTCCCTATCTACTCGCACGCTGACAAGATCATCGGGTTTAATGGTCGCATTTTACACAGTGAAGGGGCAGACAAAAAAGCCAAATACATCAACTCGCCTCAAACAAAGTACTTCAACAAGTCCACGGTGCTTTTTGGCTTCAACAAAGCGCGCAAAGCCATCTATGACACTGGTAAGTGCATCGTGACTGAGGGATGCTTCGATGTGGCTCTTTTGCACCAAATAGGCTTAACCTATACGGTTGCTACACTTGGCACAGCCTTAGGGGTTAACCACTTACCCAAACTTAGGCAGTCAAACCCCTATATCATCTTAGCCTACGATGGAGATAAAGCAGGGAAAGAAGCAGCCTTTAAAGCAGCATGGCTTTTAGCCTATGAGGGGTTTGATGGTGGTGTGGTTTTGTTCCCATTCGGGGCTGACCCTGCGGATATGGTGCGCGATGGAAAAGAGGAAGAAGTCAAAAAACTTCTTGCTTCACCGACCTCGTTTATCCCTTACGTCTTAGATACCATCATCAAAAGATACGACATTACCAACCCGATGCAGAAAAGTACCGCATTAAAGGATTGTTTAGAGTTCACCAAAGGTTTGAGCGCATTACTGCAAGATGAGTACGCCATCTACCTTTCAAAGATGCTCAACATCGATGCAAGGCATACCCACCAAGCGCCAAAGCCACCCAAACAAGAGGCTTCTACTACAGAAGACATGGCAGAACTGGTAGTACTGAAAGCCTTAGCACTAAAGGAAGATCGCATCAATACAGCCGTAGAGCTTATAGATGAGAGTTGCTTTTTTACGCATAAAGACCTTTACGAGGCACTGCTTAGAAATGATGAACTAACCGTTCGAACTTTAGCATGTCGCCTCGACCTTCCTGATCTGAATGAAGATGAGTTACGAAAGCAGTACATCGTTTTGATTACGAGGCGGTACATGAAGTATCTTGCTTATTTACAGGGGGCAAGCATGCCACACAAGATCAAAAAGATCAACACCGTATCACTTCGCCTAAAGTCGCTTAAAGAGGGAAAATTGATTTATTGGAGCACGACATGAGCGATGCACATGGAAATTTACACGTTGCAACGATAGAACTCGCCAAAAGAGAGCTTGCAAGACGGAATCTTATCGACTACGTAAAATACATGTTTGAAAACTCATACCATCGCCCCTTTAACGAAAACTGGCATCATGGATATATCTGTGAGATACTCACGGCATTTGATGCGGGTGAAATTACACGTATGATTATTGAAGAACCACCATCCTATACAAAAACAGAACTGTGCGTAAGGCAATTTGTTCCTTGGTCATTAGGTCAAGACCCGCAAAAGAAATTCATCTATGGGACATATGGCGACACACTTTCAACGATGGTCAGTAATGAAACCCGTAACAACGTTGAATCTAAAGCGTATCACAATCTTTTTCCTAATGTCACACTGGATCGTAACCAAAACCAAAAAGACCACTGGACGACAACCGATGGAGGCAGATTTTATGCGACATCAACGAGTGCAGCCGTTACAGGTATTCACTGCGATAGATTTTTACTTGATGATCCATTAAAAGCTACGGAAGCACACTCTGCATCAGCTCGAGACAGCGTATACAACTTTTTTACAGGTAGTGTTTTAACCAGGTTAAGAGATAAAAAGAGAGGAGGGATTGGTTTAATCGCTCAAAGGATACACCCTGATGACTTAACAGGTCGACTGCTCAAAGAAAATCCCGAGTTATGGACTCATGTGAAGCTACAAGCTCTTAACGCCCAAAGGCAATACTACGCCTTTGGAAAGTTCAGCTATGAGCGAGAGGCGAATGAGCCTTTGTGGATAGCCTATGAAGACTCGGACGACTTAGAAAAAGCCAAAAAAGAGATGGGTTATAACTTCGACGTGCAGTATCAACAAGACCCTGCTATTTCAGAGTATGGGTTCTTTGTTAAAGAAGACTGGACGTGGATAAATGACTTTGATATACCTGAACAAAATAAGTACATTATGGTTGACCCTGCCATGTCTTTAAAAGAGACAAGTGATAATCGTGCAATTACATGTAATGGTCTTAGCATTGATGCAAACAAACAAGAATTACTGATTACCTATGACTATGATTATGGCAAGTGGGATTTAGAAACATTCGTTGAATATATCATAGGCATGATGGTCGATCATCCAACGGCTCCTGTTTTTTTAGAGTCACAAGGTGGCGGTATATTGGTTGAACAAGCATTACGTAAAGAGATACTCAAACGCAATGCCAAAGCTAGGAGCATAGGATTACCACTTATTACCAACAGCATTACACTTTACAATGCCCCAAATAATATTTCTAAAAATCAAAAAATCATGGCACTCCAAACATACTATCACACAAGTGCATGGAAATTTAGACGTACCGGTAGAGGCATGGAGCAATTCCAAAAAGAGACATGGCGTTGGAGACCTGACATCGCACATAATGATGATAATGGTATCGATACCGTAGCCTCCGTACTTCTTCTTGATGGCAAGCTTACTGCACCCAAAAATACCAAAGCATTAGAGCAAAGAGTAGATCGTTTTAAGCCTAAAAAGACATGGAGAATCTAATGGCACATGACAAAACAGTAAAGATGAAAGTCAAAGTCCATTATGAAACACACATGGATGAGCCTAAAGAGGTATCAAAGATTTTTGGTATTCCAGTGCGTACGATTAGTGACTGGATATCAAAAGGTCAATGGCAAATGGGCTACTACCTCAAAGGCAAAAAGTTAGCCAAAGTCAAAGAAGAGATCACCGATCAAAAAGTCGACGAAAAGCTTAAACATGTCAAAAGCGAGTTGATGGATGAACTCAAACAAGATCTCATCATACAACAGAAAAGAAGTGAGTTAGACGGTATGCTCGAAGATGAGTTTATCGGTGAGGTAAGCGATAGCCTCATCTTTCAAGCGATGGGAGAGGGGTTCTTAGACAAAGAGCTTGCTACTACGATGCTGATAGCTAGAAACATCTTTCATACCAATGTCGCGCTAAATCCTGCCAACCCTTTCAATATGTCCCTAGCAAAAGACTATGCAAACATGGTAGTAGGCTTTAAAAAATCACGCTATGGAACAGAACCAACCAACATCATTAACATCAACAACGTTGGCACGATCAACCAACAAAAAGCGGCAAATATGACCGATGAAGATTTACGAATAATGATTCAAGAAGCACAACAACAAATCAAGGAGTAAGAGGTATTAAATTTTAAAGAAGAGACAGAACAAGCCTTATGTTTTGAAGGCTATGACGTAAAAGATATTGCTTTTTACAATCTACGCAGAAGTAGAACATGTGAGGATGATGTTGTCCTGAAATGCAAAGAGCCTCCTACTTTGGAACCGTTCAATTTTGAATATAACGAAGACTATGGAAGTGATGAAATAACAGGGCATATCATGCTTAATGATGGTTCATGGTTTACACGATACAACTATGACGGACAGGGCGAATGGCAATACAATGAAATTCCAAGATGGGAGGAGTAAGAGGTGAGTAAATTTGATGATACGTTTAAAGAGATAGTTGAGTTTTATCCTGACGGGATGTTGGTGTTAAGTAGGAGAGCTTTTACAAAAGATGAAGCTAAAAATATTTATGCCAAGGAGTTAAGGCGTGATATTCCATTGGATAGAATTAAAGAGGGATGGGTTAGATGGCAACCTACACCGTCAGACCTTAAAGATGATATTTGTGGAGATTTTTGTTGGCTTACGTGCGAAGAAAAAGACAAGAATGCACAGCCTATTTGGATTTATGAATGACATATTTAACACAGCTTGAAAACTACCCGACAGGTGATTGCGTTCGTACGGTTTTCGCTTGCCTATTAGATAAAAAAGACCCAATAGAAGTGCCAAATTTTATGCGTGATGGTGATGTGCATTTTAATGAACACATGCAAAAGTGGCTCGATGAAAATGGTTTAGTATGGGTTGAAGTTTCCATGAAGGATTGGTCAAATCATCCCACTTTACCAGAAGGATATTGTGGGATTAGTGGTAAAAGTCCACGAGGTGATTATAACCATATTGTCGTTGGCAGAGTAAGACATTATGAAGATGGTGGAATTCAGTACAGAGCAGTAGATTATGTACACGATACATCGCCATTTCATAAAGAGGGAGAATACATCATTGGTGAGCCTTTATGGATAGGCTTTTTAACACGTAAACTTTAAGGAGTAGGTTATGAATGAGGCAAGAAATTTAGTTACATTTTTGGATTTTGAGACAAACGGTTTTCAAGGAAGCGATGTTCTTAGCATTGGTCTAAGACATTCAAACGGTGAAGTATTCAATAGGTTTTACTTTCCCCAAGGCGAGTACAAAGAAAGTGCCATCGCTATCAACGGTTTAACCAAAGAGAGGGTTACAGAACTTAGAGGTGATGCAACGTATCCACGACATTTTAAAGACGATGAAGAAGTCATAGCACTATTTGAACAGACTGACATCTTAGTCGCGCATAACATTGAGTTTGACTACTCTTTCCTACCTGAAAAAGTGAAGGCTATGCCGTTAAAACTTTTCTGCACCATGAAGGGCAACACCAAGTATTTTGCCAAAAATCCTAAGCTCATGGAAGCCGCGAAGTTTTATGAAATTGATGTCAAAGAAGATGATTTGCATGGTGCTGCTTACGATGTCCTCCTTTGCCAATCTATCTATGAAGCGATGGACGAAAAAGACAAGCCAGTGCAAAAAGACTGCTTAACCAAAGTTTATGCTGCACGCAATGCTAAAGGCGAAAAGATACACCCATTTGGATCTCTTAAAGGCTTAACGGCAAATGACATGACCTTGGAGCAAGCTCGCTACTTTTTAGCGAAATATGACACACCTGAGAAGCATGAAATGTTTAATGATGTGGCGTGGTTAATTGGTGTGAAGCAAGCAGAATATGAAAATAAGTGTGTCGATGAGTTTGCTACGGCTATGAAAGAAAAATTAGCATTAGCAAGGATCAAAGGAAAGCATGGATGGGATAATAAAGAGACATGCACTGACGAGCACTTAGCGACACTCTTTTTTGAGCTTCTTCCAAAAGGTAATGAAGGTAACTTCCTCGACCTTACAAACTACTTGATGTTCTTACATGTAAGAGGTGCGAATGCCACTGTTTTAAAACCAAGATTATTACTATCTGACCAAGAGGCTACTCCTGAGGGATTACAGAGTTTTAGCTTAGACTATTTAGGAACAGGTCAAGAAATTATTGGCATAGAAATTTTACATGTAAAGGAATAACCCATGGCAGAGGCAAGGCATTTTCACAAACTCCCCACCGATCAAGTACGTATCTCATCTCCTTGTTGGACGCTTTCAGATGAGACACTAGAACTGATTGATAAGGCGGCTGACCAGTACAGTCAATCACGTTCCCGCATTGTTCAAGCAGCCATACGTTTTAAAGCAGCACAACTCAAAGGCAAATATCAAGGTATTCGACTTGCCTTTGAGTGTTTTAAAAACTATGACCTGCCCAAATTACCCAAACCAAAGTTTTATACACCATCTTTATTCGATGATGATAAAGAGTTATTACCCTAGTACGATTATATTAAAGAGGAGTAACAATGAAGCAAGAAAAGCGGTTCAAACTACCTCCGCGAGAGATACGCTTGATACGCATATACGCAAAGCGTGAAAAAGTCTCCCAATCCAAACTTTTAGAAGAAGCCATAAAAGAATTCCTAACCTCACTCCAACCCTCCTAAATACTTCAAAATTAAAGCGTTTACCGCCCTTTTTTCTCTTCTTGTTATGCCTCATAATGAGCCAAACCAAAAAAGGAGAGAACATGGACGGAAACGCCACCGCACCCGTTGGCACTATCGATCCATCTAAGCAAACAGAGGTTACACCAGGGGGCACACCCCCACCACCACCTCCTATGCAAGATAATGGTATCGCAACAGACAAAGCCAAACTTCAACTCTTAAAAGATGAATTAGCACAATCACAAAATAGTCTTGATGCTGACTTCATTAAAGAGTTCAACGCAACCCTAACCCCCGAAGAGCAAGAGTTACAGTTTAGCGATTCAGGCGCTTATTTAGCTCTGTATGAGCAAAAGAAAGAGGCGTTTTTAAAGGAAAAGATCAGCACCAAAGAAGGCGCGATTACTGACCTTGAAAAACAAATCCATCTTAAAGAAGAGAGCCAAACCTACAAAGCAGCGATGGGCGAGTTTTTAACAGCACACCCCGAAGCAGACAAGGTGGCACTTAGAGAATTCTTTGACCAAGACCTAACACCTCGCAGACAAAAAGAGCTTGCTGCTCTTCCACCACGTGAGATGTACGAAGAACTGTACAAAGACTTCCAAAAAGCCAAACCATCACAAAACGATGGTGACGGTGATGAAAAAGTACCCCTAAAACTTGAAGGTGGTCATGGAGATGTGAACAGCGGCGTTGCCAATGGGGTTTCCGACAACCCTTGGTTAAGAAGAGCATAAAACAATAAGGAGAAAAGATGGATCCCATCCTCAGTGAAAGATTGAATATTTTTGATCCCAAAGATCAAGTAGTCATTGCGAAAGACATTGATAAAGCAGTAGCAAGACAAAACTTTTTTGCAGCTATGACAGGCAGTAATAGCAATGCTATTATCAAAACATCCTTAGCACCTGCCAAAGCGGGAATTGTTACAGTTAAGCTGCGTGATAGGCTTAAAGGGAAAGGTGTTAAAGATAACACAGATTTTGAAACAAACAGAGATCAGATGAATTATCTCTCGCAAGATGTCTATGTAGGCATTTTTGGTAATTCTCTTCGATCAGATGACAAACGATTTCATGAGTATCGTGATGGCTTCGACTTCGCATCACAATCAAGCGAAGCTTTAACTGAATGGCAAATCGAGCAATTTGAGCGTAAAACATATGCAAACGTTTCAAACAACCTTACCAATGTTGCGTGCGCTAAGGCAAACGGTACTTTATGGGCTTTACCAAGTGCAGGTACGATTGAATCTATGTGTGCTCAGATCACAGCAGACGATGTTCCAACCGTTGCAAGTATTCGCAGAGCACTGACTCGCGCTCGTCTTGGCATTAACCAAGCAGGGAAAAGCGTTCCACCACTTCGTCCTTATAAAAATGTGGTTTCAAATCTCAATGGCATTGATCGCTATCAAAAAGTCTTCATCGTGCTCTTAGATAGTTTTGGTTGTGCTTCACTTAAAGAAGATGCTGAGTGGAAAGATATGCAAAAAGAAGCAGGTATCAGAGGTTATGACAACTCACTCTTTACGGGTCAACTTGGCTACATTGACGGTAGCATCGTTATTGATGCAGATGTATGGAATGAAGATGGTGCCGGTGTCATGAGTTGTAAGGATGCTCATGAGTCTTATATCACAAAGGGTGTAGAGCAAGTCTCTCTTGCTAAATATGCAGGAACAGGCAGTGTTGAAACATCCATTGGGCTGATTCTTGGCGCAACGGCAATGGTTCTTCCTATTGACGATGGTTTTAAACTATATGTTGATGACACATTAGATAATGGGCGTAAAGCATCAGTCGCTATCGACAGACTCTTAGGTATCGCCAAAGCAAAATACATTGGTGTTAATGAAGCAGAGCAAAAATCAATTTACCATAACCAAGACCTGTCCGTGATGGGCTTTGTCTATGCAAGAAAGGGTATCTAATGAAAAAAAGTTATGTACAGCCCTATCAAGAGCTTATTAAAAAAGTTGTCGTTGCTGCCAATACTGGAACCAATGCAGTTGTAGATGTAGGGAATCTCCTACAAGGAGCAGACATCATCAGTGCTTCTATTGAGGTGACTACAGCCTTTGCATCAGGCACAACGATTGATTTAGGGGTAGATAGCCAAACCAATCTTCTCTTAGACAATCAAGCCATCTCAGCCGTAGGTAACTTTAAATCTACGGTACAAAAAGAGTTGACAAAATCCGAAGGTCTTTGCCTAACATTTAGCCAAGCAAGTAGCACTGGTGCAGCTATCGTTAGAATTGTGTATTTCTTACCAACACAAGAAGCAAGAGACTACTAATGGGTATCTTTAACCAAAAAGACAAATTAAAGGAAGGTAGTGAACAAGAAGCACTACCTACTTTGAATGTTGGGGTTACAACACTTCAATACACAAGCACAGAGCCTATCGATCTTGATGCCTCTATGGTTGAAGTGTTTGAAACAGTCAAATTAGAGCCAGGGCAAAAAGTAATGCTTCCAACCATGTTGGCTCGCCATTGGCTTAAAAAACCGTTTTTTGTTGTAGCAGAGTAAGGGCATACCATGACACAAGAAGATATTTATTTGGCAGTTAGAGAAAACTTAAACGATGAAAAGGTAGAAAATTGGAGTGAAGAGTCTTTACTTGACAAAATTCGCCTTGCCTATCTTGAAGTCTCAAAAGAACTTCTCATCTACCAAAAATCTATCTTTTTCACGCATGATGGAAGTGTTAACCCACTTCCATTGCCTCGTGATCTTATACAGATCATTGGGGTATTTTTAAATGACAAGCAGATTGATATTAAAAGTTTTGTATGGGCGACACGCCATAGGGAACATCTTACATGTAGACACGTTGCCATCAGTAACTATGACGGTCTTCGCATCTTACCGACACCTAGTGCATCGTCTCAAGTAGAAGTGGTGTACCAGTTCACACAAACGATCTACGGAAAAGATGTCGTACTTGACCTTCCTGAGCTTGCAAAAAATGCTTTGATTTTCTATGCACTGTATCTCGCCAATCTTAAAGAGACACGCAAAGAGTCTATTAGTAAAAGCACGCATTACTTGGAGCTTTACAATGCAGAGATAAGCAAAGTTAAAAAAGACTATTTCAGTTTTAAAAACTCTAAAACGTATTATCAAAATTACAATAAGGTTTAGTGATGGCAGTTGTAACGACTAACACAGCCCTTAATGAGCTGATGAATAAAATAGACACTCTCAGCGACAATGCAAAAACAAATCCTCTTTTTCAAGAAGCAAAAGAGTCTTTTTTAGAGGGGTTAAAAGATTTTAGTTTAACAGCCCAAGAACAATCTCTCGCATTTTCTGATTTTATGAGCAAAACCTATCTTGGTCAGTACGATGTTATAATCCGTTCATCCATGGCACTCGATGGCGAACTTGCCAAAGTGCTTAAAACTAAAAAAGAGACCGTCCTTGTACATGAGACGACAGTGCTCACTATGGAGCAGATCAACTCCGAGCGTTTACGTCAACAAGATACTAAAGCCAATATCACACTCAAAAATCAACAAATACTTGTTACATGGGAATCAGCTTTAACCGAAGAGTCAAGACGTTTCGTATTGCTCAAAGCGAGCAACGACAACAACCAAATCAAAGCCGCTGAGCACAAAGTAAACTACATGAAAGTCGTTTCCGATGACGAGGATATAAGTCTTACTGAAGACATACATACAGCGGTAAAAACCAGTATTGATGCAATATCAGCTACATCAAATCTCATCACCATAACCAACAATTTACCAAGCACTAGCAAATACGCTTCTATTGCAAAACCAACAGAGATTGGCTCCACGATTACCGTGCGCGCAGAAGACAACTTTTTGGAGGTTCAATAATGTTCAATAGAGAATCGATCTTACACTATCTAAACGAGACCATTGAAGCTGAGCATGGTAAAGCGTTACACGAAGATAGCACGCTTAGTGAAAGTGAAATAGATTCATTTGGATATGCACTTTTTTGGTTATCGATAGAGGAAAAATATGGCAAGTGCTTTCCGAGTGATGAAATGCGTGCCTTTAATTATGAGGCGCTGACTATTAAAGTGATTATTGACAGGATCATTGATGCTCAAAATAACATCACTTAAGACTCATCACCTTGATAAAGTCATTGCGATTCTTCAACCCATACTCAAAGATAAACGCCTAAAACAGAGCCTAAAAATGCACCTAAAGCTAGGGGTTGCGCAGATAGGCATAGATGACATAACAGACGAAATTGAAGCCATTGGGTGCTTTGTAGTAGGTAAGACACAAAGCTGTTCACTATCGTACTATTGGATCGCGCCAAAGTATCGAGGGAAAATGGAAAGTTTATTCTTTTATGCACACATCTTTTCACTGATCCCTGATGGCTACCCTGTTTATATTCATGCTAAAAATATTGAGAGTTTTAAAAATTATGTGAGCCCTACTGCACTAAAAGATGAATACCTATGGTGTGGGCTACGTTCACTAAACTCCATGAAAGAGAAGGTAAACGCATGGGCGGCACAGCAAAAATAATCGGAGGCATTAGTAAAATCGTTAATGCCCCTCTCAAAGCAGTAGGTAAGATCATCGGTGGTGATGTCGGCGATCTATTTGTGGTTGCTGCTGATTTTGCGGTCAATGTTGAAAAAGGATTTGCCCAAGCAAACGATGATGTCTTTAATGGCATACGTACAGGAGACTTTCAAAAGGCATGGGGAGGTATAAAAACGACGATCACTGTCCTTGTCGTTGCTATTGCTGTCGTGTACAGTGGGTTTAACCCTTTAGTCATTATGGCGGCTATTGTCGTTTTAGATGCACAGTTTAATGGCAGCGCATTTTTACTGCATCTCTTAGACATCGTAGGGAGTATAGAACACGCTCTTTTTGGAACGAACTATATCGATGAATACAAAGAGATCATTGCCGGTGCATTAGTGATGATATCAACGTTTTATGTGGGGTATATGGCGTTTCAATATATCTCAGATATGGGCTGGGTAAAATCTTTAGAAGAGAGTTATACAAATCTTTATAGTGCATGGGGAACACTTGGAAAGGTTATGACAGGCTATGACGTATATGGGAGCTTAAAAAGCATTTTAGAATCAAAAGAATATTGGCAAAATTTACTAGAACAGTATGTCTCTGACCTACAAGCATACATAAATTCTATTGCCTCAGCGAGACAACAGTGGTTTGAGATTTACAGCGATACTGCAACTATCGGTAGAGTTTTGGCAGGGGGAGATATCTACAATGCTGGTGCAGGCAGTAGTCTTTACTCTGTCTCTGATGCGTATGAGCCGTATCGTTATATGACAGGCATCGTAAGTACCAACCTCAATGAAGAGATGGACGTTGCAGTAAACAGTGATCGATATTATTACGGTATGTCTGGAAGCGATGTGTATTTAGAAAATTTACTTAAAGGATAAACGATGGCAAACTCAATACAAAACGGTGTGTACGGTAGCGCGCTTAGCGAGCGAGATACATCGCTAAGTGACAAGTATTTTGGAGGGACAGAGACGTCTGACTTTGGACTCGATGGCAGTTCTACTGCTACAACTACCGATGCAAGCATAGGCATTAAGGCGTCTGATTACCTAGGGGATAGCGCCGACGATTCCAGTAGTACATCCGATATGTTCAGCGGTGTTTCCCTTGGTAGTATAGCTTCTGCCGTAAAAGGTGTTGCATCTATTTATGACTCCTACAACAAAAAACAGTACCAGGACAAAATCTTTGGTATGGAAGAAAAAAGAGTCGCGCGACAAACTGCAAAAGAAGATAAAGCCCAAGCCGCTTTAGAGTCTGCATGGAGTTAAAGAGAGCCTTTACCGCCCTTTTTTAACGATCTCACATAGTGCATAATCTCCTTATCTTTTAAAAGGAGCATGCACGGTGAGAACTGTTACCATCGATCGAACATTTTTTAACATCTCATCTACTGCAACCGTGACCCTCTATGAGTGTGATAAATATGGCAATGCCATTACTCCCCTTACGACTACCATAGATGCTACTCCAACCAGTGTTTCACTCAACTGCGATACATCAGCTTTTACAACACCCGCCAATGATGTTTTAGCACGTTATGCCCTTTACATGCTTGAATCCACTGAAAATAAACTCACCAAAAAAATACCACTTTTTATCTTTGATGGAGAAGGCGATCTCACGCTTTCTGACATCATGACTCCTTTTTACTATCAGAGTATTTTTACCCATCTATTTTACACCGGGGGTGATCTGCCCATCGTGTTACAAGATTTTATTGAAAAATTAGATACGTGGTTAAGCGACACTACTCAAATTTTAACACCAACCAATTATAAAGAATCCATCGAAGCTTTCATACAATTTGCTGAGTATGAAACAGCGCAACCATCTTTTTTTAAAGCGCAGTGTCTTACGGACTTAGATGCTGTTTTAGCACAGGTATAAAGGAAAACCATGAATGAAAATAGCTTCATTTCAAACGTCAACAAAATAGCAATAACCTTACCAGAGGGTGGATTTCAACAAGTTTTAGAAGAGCTTAACCCTATATTGCTCAATATGCTTGCGATTTTATCCGTAGACCAAAATAAATCTAACATCAATGCAGTTAATGCCAATAAACCAAACATCGACACTATTGTGGCAATCAAAGACATTTTAGTTTCCATTGACGCAGATAAAGAAAAGCACACATCAATCTTTAATGACAAACCAACGCTTGATAGTCTCTATGCCGATAAATCCACCTTAGATGGGCTATTTGCAATCAAAACAAAGCTTGAAAGTCTCTTTGCCGATAAACCCACACTTGAGAGTCTTTACGCAGATAAACCTGCACTTGATGGACTCTTTGCCATCAAAGCAAAGATTGACACTCTCTTTTTAAATATAGATAGCATGGTTTTAAATGCAAACAATATAAGTGCGATACAAGGTGCATCTCAAAATGCAGAGGATGCTATTACCGCAAAAAATCAAGCACAGACTTATAGAGATGAAGCAGAGGGCTTTAAAAATCAAGCACAATCAATAGCCGGTGGTAAAGTCTTGTCTACCAACGTACAGTTTGCAGACTTAGTCGACTTAGAAACTTACCGTGTTAACGTTACAAATGCTATAAATGCGATCAATACAGTTTTAGTTAGTGATGACACTAGCTTAGATCAAATGCAAGAACTTGTTACTTTTATTAAACTCAACAAGGTGACTCTTGACACTTTAGGCATTGCAAATATTGCAGGGCTCCAAGCAGCTCTTGAAGCTCGAGCCTTAAAAGCAACTACGCTAGCAGGTTATGGCATTACCGATGCGAACACTAAAACAGAAGTCGCCAGTGCTATCGCTACGGCAATTGCAAATATAGTGAACAGTTCCCCTGCTGCTCTTGATACTTTACAGGAGCTTGCTACTGCATTAGGTAATGATGCAAACTTTGCGACGACTGTTATGAATGCTTTGGCAGGTAAGCAAGCAAGCGATGCAACCTTAACAGCGCTTGCCGCGTTGACAACTGCTGCGAACAAACTTATTTATGCAACGGGGAGCGATACTTTTGCAACAACGGACTTAACAGCGTTCGCTAGAACACTACTTGCTGGAGCAGATGGCGCGAGCATGTTTTCAACTTTAGGTGCGGTGATAAGCAAGGCTGCTTCAGGCTATATAAAATTTCCAAATGGTTTATATTTGCAATGGGGAACAGGCAGTCTTACTGCTAGCGGGTCTAACCAATATAGTGTTGCGGTAACCTTCCCTATAACTTTTCCTACAGCATGTGTACACGTAGATGCTTCTATGGAATATGCTTCAAGTCCTATTTTCCATTACAACAACCATGTTAAAACCACATCATCTGCAACATTATATTTTGCAGATGAAGGGGCAAATACACAAACAATTAGCGCGCGCCCTTTTACTTATTTCGCAATCGGATATTAGGAGCAAAAAATGAAATATGCACATTACGACAAAACAACACGACAAATCTTAGGGTGGTATGACGACGGTATCCACAAAGAAATCCCAACTCCAAACCTAAAGGTTGAAGAAGAAGTTTGGCAAAACGCCATTGACAATAACCATAACAAAATCAACGAAGATGGCACAACCGAGCTTTTTGATTTTAGAACGCAAGAAGAGATAGATGCTGAAGCTCTTGCAACATTTAAAACAGCAGTCCAAACTGCGATCGATAAAACGGACTCAGTAGCGCTTCGTTGTTGGAAGGCTGGTGTTGAATTTCCAACCGAATGGAAAGAATACACGGTTGCTTTAAGAACCCTGTTAGCCTCTACGGTCGTTGTTGAATTACCAGTAATGCCAGACTACCCAGTCGGTAGCTAGAAGAAAAGGTAACTATATGGACTCTGATCTCTTAGGTATGATCAAATCAGCTTTAGATGGCATTAATGCAAAGCTACTGAGGCATGATGAAAAATTTGATGACCTTACAAATGCAGTGCAAAACATTATTAAAATCGATGTTGAGATCAAAGATACAAAAGAAGCTTTGGGAAGAGCTTTTAAAAAATTGGCTGATATTGAGAGAGAACATAAAGAGGGCGGTTGCTCTCATGTACAACGAGAAATTAAGCGTATAGATGCCATAGATGCTCGCATTAAGATTTTGGAAAATAAGCCTCTTGAGAATATGGGCTTAATCAAAAAAGGTTTTTTAGGGGCTTTAGGAGCAGGGCTTTACACGTGGTTTATCGTCCATTTTATTAAGGGGTAGAGATGGAAACAACACTTGCCTATACTGAAAATACTTTGATCGGGTTGATCGTTTCAACGCTGATTCGGCTAAGCCCTGAGCTATTTAAGATTTGGCACAAGTACATCGACAATAAGCATGAGCTTGAAATGGTTGATCGTTCTAACGTTACATGTAGCAACACGGTTGAAGATAGAAGCGTTCCTACTCCACCAGTAGACCCTGTATTTGTAGACAAGCTTATTGACTATTGGAAAGTACCAGGGGCATCTAAAAAAGTAGATGTGTTTAACCAACTCGTGCGACCTAATGTAGTGTACATTTTGGTGGGGACGTTTGTGCTTACGAAGTTTATATGGTTTGCATTTCATACGAATGATCCTTTAGCGCTTTTATGGACGAAAGACGATCAAATGCTCTTGAGCGGTGTGCTTAACTTCTTCTTCTTGAACCGAGTGTTTGATAAACGATGAATCCATTAGACCTAGGAGCTACCCTTGCCAAAGAGTTTGAAGGGCTTAAAAAAGTCGTAGCAACGATGGTGACAGCGTACCATGACCCTGTGGGATACCCTACCATTGGGTACGGCAATCTTCTCTCAAAAGTCAAATGGGAAGATCTCAGCAAATACCCTAAAAAGACGTTTGCGGAGTGCGAAGCTGATTTGCAAAACGAGTTGTTGCACAAAATGCAACTTGCACTTAAAACCTCTCCTAACTTGGCGAAGCGAGAGAACGCGTATCGTCTTGTGGCGATCACGGATTTCTTTTTTAACTGTGGCGAGGGAAATTACAACATTTCAACATTAAAGCGAAAAGTGAAAGAGGAAGATTGGAATGAGGCAGCGTTTCAGATCAATCGATGGGTACTTGCGGATGGTAAAAAATTGGCAGGTTTGGTTAGGCGTAGACTTGCCGAAGGGCAATTACTTTTAAAGGAGTTTTAGATGTTAACAGCGATCTTTAGTTTTTTTGCAAGCAATAGCAAGATCTTTGGCGTTGCTACGATTGCGTTGGGCGTGGCATTGCTTACGCTTGGCATTTACTCAGGCGTTAAGATCGGCGCTTTACATGTAGAAAATGCAACGCAAAAAAGTGGGTATGAAAAAGCGATTAAAGATCTAAAAAATGAGCATAAAGAAGCGATCAAAACGATCGAAGAAAAGCTTGAGAAGCTTCAAAAAGAGAAAGAAGATCTCCAAGATACGGTTTCTCAGGTTAAAGCACTTAGCGCGCAAGAGCGAGCCGATGCAGCGCGTAATGCTCAGCTTGGTCTTAAAAAGCAACAAGAGATCAAGCGTACTTACGAAGAGCGTATGAAACGATTTGAAAAAAAAGTGAAGGAGGTACCTGACTATGGCGAAAGTGATCCTAGCATTGTTGATGCTGCTGGCATTTAGCGGTTGTGGAAGTAAAGAGATCACCATACAAAAAACGTGTGATATGGAACGCCCTGTGCGTAAAACGCCTAAAGAGGCTACATGTACAGGAATTAAAAATACAAAAGAACGCGAAGTGTGTACGTCCACAAAGTACCTCTCTTTGGAAAAAGACTGGGATGAAAGAGAAACGTACATCGATGCGTGCATAAAGTAGGAGGGGGAGATGGCAACCATTGACGACATTTATGCACAAAATCAAAGCATCATTACGTTGCTTAACTCCATTCAAGCAGACGCAACGACACTTAAAAGCGATATGTCTACAACCAAGTCAGCCGTGAATACGATTGATGACAAAATTGATTTACTCAGTGGAGATACAACGTCAACCAATGTGCTCGATAAAGTTCTCAAGATTGAACGCAAAGTAAGTTCGATGGAATTTAAAGTAATGAAAGGAAAATAAGATGCAACAAAGTGATAAAACGGCTTTTAGTCCTGCTATAGCACAACTCGCAATGCCTGACAAAGATAGTAGTCCTTTATATGCCATAGGAAGTGGGCTCACCGACTATGATAAACAAGGCAAACTAGATCGTATGTTTGACATTGACGTTAAGGGAAAAGAGTTAGACAATAGCACAAAACAACTCTCCTACGATACTGCTACACAAAAAGCACCTATCGAAATCGAAAACGCACAAGTCAATCTTGACAATGCCAAGTATGATAAAGACGTTATCAAGCCCTTACAAACACAAAGTGCTCAACTTGCAGTCGATCAAAAGCAAACAGAAAGAGATAGTGGCGTATGGGATGCTGAAAACCAAACCAAGAAAGATCAAGCGACTATTGCTAGTGCCAATGCATCTGTGGCTGATGAAAAAGCAAAATTAGGAGTTGATGCACAAAAAGCAGAACTTGCCAATGCCGGGTTAACCACACAGATCAATGCACTGAAGCTCAGTGCTGCTAAAAGTGATGACCACATTACTCAAGCGAGTTACTATTTTTACGACGATGCAAATGGTGATGGTGTTGTCAATGAAAAAGATTTTGGCACAAGAAAAGACAAGCTAAAAGCTCAAGGGGTTGATGAAAAGTTCATTAATGCTGCCTATGTAAAAGCACAAGACACTCTTGCAAATCTAGATGTAAAGCATGCAGAAGCAACAAGGAAACAAGACCTCGCATTAGGCATTGACACCAAAACCAAAAGAATTAATGCAATGCAAAACGAAGGCAATACTATTGCTCAAGGGCTTGGATTAGCAAGTTGGGAACAACTTGGACAAGTGGATACTACAACATTAACCCCCGAACAAAAAGTAAAATTACAGTCATGGGGAAAATCTTACTCCCAAGCTTATGACGAGAGAACAGGGGCAAAAGTACAAGACATGATTATATCCATGAATGCTAGCCAGGCACAGCTTCAACAGGTATCAAGCTATACACAAGAAGCTATCAAAAAAGGGAATAACGTCAACATGTTCAAAACAGTTGCCAATCAAGTTGCAAGCTATGTTGGTGGAGATGTATTTGACCCGGAATTGGCAATGCGTAACAAGTTGTTTCAAGGAGCACTCAACACGCAGCTTAAAATTGCATCAGGAACAGCGGTCAGTGGGAATGAGTTTAGTCGTTTTAAAGATGAAACATCAACGTTGTATAAAAGCAATCCTGATTTATTTGTAGCTTTAAAAGGGATCGCAATGAAGCAGCAAGCACAGCTTGATGGAATAAGGCAAGTTATGGGGGATGCCCCCTTTAATGCACAATTTGGAGATTTAAAACAACGTGTCAATAACTTAAACAACGTTTTAAACTCGGCAACTGAATCAACACAAACTGAGGGGAGCCGATCTAAAGGGAACATTCAATTTAGTGCTTCAAAAACTCCTCCGTCCACACCTCAAACTCCTCCTAAAAAAGAGGGGTTACCTGACCCATTCGCATACTAAAAAGGGCTTTACCGCCCTTTTTTACTCTTCCCTCCTAAGCTAAGATAATTTTCATCTTAGGAGGCGTCATGAAACTCTCACACTATTTTTACAAAACAGCCGACACCAAAAAGGACAATGCCCTTTATATCGCGGAAACACTACCACTGCGCGACCGATATATGAGCGATGTACATGTAAAGCTTTACGCCAAAGAGCTAGACTCTTTTAAAGGTTCTTCATCACTCAAAAGTGCGCTACTCTACATCGGGGGTGGGCTAGAGCATCACTCACTTTCACGCTATCACCAATGCCATACAGAGCTTCCACGCTCCTCTGCCGTTGTCAAGTCGCAGATAGGATATGTCGCACATAAATACGCGTTACTCATCGGAAACATTGACTACCTTTCCATCAATGCCAACGCCTGCGCCTCAGCGATGCACGCCATTTATGAAGCACAAAAGCTCATCAACAAAGAGGACTATGATGAAGTCTTCATCGTTGGCGAAGAGTGGGTCGAACCAAACGAACTTCTACTCTACAAACAACTAGGCATCGGCATTACATGTAGCGATGGGTTTGTTGTTGCACGTTTTGAAAAATACCCTAGGAACTATAGAATTCGAAAACCTCTCTTTCATAAAGCGACATGGCTCTTCCATCAAGAAAGTGCCTGCCTCAATTTTTCAAAAGCAGGGTATGCCAAAGTGCTTCAAAACTATGTGAACGATCACATCGATGTTGTTAAGACACATGGCACAGGTACAGACAACAACAACGAAGCCGAAGACGGTGCTATCGCCGATATCTTAGGTGATCTGCCCAAACTCTACTATAAACAAAGCATCGGGCACTCTCAAGGAGTCTCTGCACTTTTAGAGATCTGTGTAAGCCTTGATGACAAAACCTTAATCAACAAAAACATTTTAGCCCTTGCCAGTGGACTTGGCAATTTTTATGGTGGGGTTTTGTATAGGAGAGACATATGAATTTAGATGCAATGAGAAATGATGGCTTTGGCGATAAACAAATCGTAAATATGCTCAAAGAACACCCTCTTTTTCAAGGGGCTATTAATGTCGATGATTTAAAACAAAAAGGGATGGATGACACCCAAATCATTGATAGTTTAAAAAACGATACTACCTTCCAAGATGAAATTAAAAAGCGTAAAGAGACTATGCTTGCTCCATCTCAACCACAAGAAGAGATCCCAAATAATGAGCAAGACCTTATCAGTAACGCTACTCCGAACCCTGAGACTAAACACGAAGCACCGCCCGCGCCTGTTATGCCAGATGTTCCTAAAGAAACCAGTTTCTTAGGAAGTATCAAACAAGCAGGAGAAAACCTTTTAAACTCTATCACCGGCACAGTTAAAGAGATCAACCGTGATGTGGTTAAGCCTGTTATGGCAGGTGTTGGCAATGTCATTGATGCTACGGTACCTTTCGTTAAAAAAGAGGACTTAGGTATTGAGAAACTTCCCTCCGATGTACAAAGTGCCTATGGGCTAAACGATAAAGAGCGCGCAGCTTCCAACATCGTTGAAGCTGCCAAAGTACTTTCAAATTCACAACTGGTACTACCCGCTCTTTTTGGCAATGATGAAAAAAATTCTAAAGAAGCTTTTGACAAAATCTCCCAAGCGCTCATGAATACCAACATCGCGGACAAAGTAGAGATGGATGATAAAAATCAACTCTACATTACCAAAGATGGGCAAGAGTACAAAGTAGAAGATGGGTTCTTTAAAACGCTTCCTTCCATGCTTGATGCTTACAAAAACACCATTGTAGGTGGAACAGGTGGCACGATCATGGGGGCTGCGCTTGCTACTTCAAAAGCACTCCCAACACCACAACTCAAAGCCGCTGCCATTGCAGGTGGAGCGATTGGTTCTATGGTAGGCTCAGGTATTGACATGTACCAAGCAAGTGATAAAACAGGGCTAGCCCTTGACCCGCAACACTTTGTTAAAAAACTCTCAGAAGAGGGCGCGCTTTCCATCGTAGGCGATAAGCTTGTAGACATTGCAAGCCAAGGCGTTAAGCCACTTGTCAAAGAAGCCAAAGAATTTTTAACCGGTGACACCAGGGCATACAGTCAACTCAAAAAAGACTTACAGATCAACGATGACTATGCCGAAAAAGCCCTCACCAATCTTAATACCGTTTTAGAAAAACCTCTTGACGATACAAAGCAAGCACGTATGTACGCTGTAGCGTTAGAGCATCCCCAAGGGTTATCACTTTTAGAAGAAGCACTCAAACGCAATCAAACCGCTTCCAACGTTGTGGAAAATGAGATCATGAAGCGAACAGATAGCATCTTAAAAAGTATGGAAGAAAACGCGATAGCTCCTAAAGAGGTTATGCAGTTTTTAGAAGACAGCAGTGATGCCGTCAGTAAAAAGTATGGAGCCATGAGAGAGATACTTCGCAATGATCTCTCAAGCGTACCAGTACAGATCGACACCGAAGCTATCTCCAAAACCATCAAAGAGTTAAGCAACTCTGCTCACGATCCGCAAGTCAAAGCCTCGTTTGAGAACTTCGGAAATTTCATCAAGTCAAATACAAACTACACGGAAAACATCGATGGGCTGATGGAGCTACGCCAAGGCGTTAACCGGTTCTTTAATGGTCGCAATGTAAAAGAGTGGGTAGCCCCTGATAATGCGATGCTGAAAAAGCTCATAGGTGGCATAGATGAAGCGATCTACAAGACCATTGATGAAGTCGGTGACCCTAAAGAAGCCACAACACTCAAGGCGATCTTTGAAGATGCTAAGGCAGATTTTAGCG
>DBTO01000229.1 GCA_002307095.1 Sulfurospirillum sp. UBA1314 | reverse complement strand
CAAAAGATCGAAATAGCACGCTCCCTTTACATCGTCGGTCGAAATATCGAAGAGATCGCGGCTATCTTAGATTCAAGTGTCCGCACGATTCAGAACTACCGCTCGGAGGATGGGGCGAATGGACATGATTGGGATGTATTACGTGCGGAAAAGCATATTGTAGCCGACCCCAACCGAAGAGAGCACCTATACTCAGACTTCGTCACATACATGTATGAAACGCTGCAAGGGGTAAGAGATGCAGAAATCCCAGCTGAAGCAAAAGCGGACAAGATCGTAAAGCTCTCCGATGCCTTTTCAAAGATGAAAGCGATCGTAAGATACGAAGACCCACTCGCATACAAGCATGGCATCATCAAACATGTCATTAAGGTGATCGGGGAGGGCATTAAAGCCACGGGAGACAAAGAGCTCCTTGAGCGCTTCATCGAAGTCGTAGACCAACATGGAGATGAATTCGATGTCGCTCTATGATAAAGAAGCTCTAAGGGCATTACTTCATGATACCAAAAGCGATCTACTTGCTAAGGGTGTTGATGAAAAAGCAGCTGAACGCTTAACGCGTAAAGAGTTTCAAAAATGGCTTGGTGATTATACCGACTCCCTCAAGGAGATCATTCATTCTAATACGACGCTTGACCCTAAAGAGAAAGACGCAAGGATCAAACGTCAGTTTATTGACTTTGATTATTTTAGAAGGACGTACTTCCCGCATTACTATTATCTTCCTGGCAAGTCTGCTCTTCAAGCTGACCTTGAAACAATTTACCAACGCATTAAAAGTCGCTCTATTCTCTCAAGCGCTGCTGCCAATGCACTTGATACTATCAAGAGTGAGAAGTATGGTGTAGCTGCTCCACGTGGGCATGGTAAGTCCACCGATGTTTCAGTGGTCTTTGTCATTTGGTGTATCGTTAACAATCTCAAACATTACATAACCATTATTTCAGATGCGGTGGAACTCTCTGAAACACTCATTGAATCTATAAAAGTTGAACTTAGTGACAATGATAACCTCAAAGCAGACTTCCCTCATGCAACAGGCATCGGCAAGCGCTGGAAAATTGGTGTTATCGTCACAAAAAATGATATTTGTATTAAAGGCTATGGATCGGGGAAACGCATCCGTGGTACAAAACACGGTGTTTGGAGGGTTGATCTTACCATCATTGATGATCTTGAAAATGATGAAAATGTACGCAGTCGTGATCAACGGGACAAACTGGAGACATGGCTAGATGAAGCGGTCGCCAACCTTGGCTTAGTCAGCGACAACATGGACATTATTTACATCGGAACCATACTCCATAAAGATTCCGTTCTTGCTCGTAAGCTCAAGCTTGCATTTTGGAATCCCCGTATTCATAGAGCCATCATAACGTTTCCTGAACGTATGGATTTATGGGAGCGTTATGCGACACTCTATTCACAACGAGGCTTGGATGAGGCTCATGAGTTTTACTTGTCAAATAAGCCTGATATGGACAAAGGCGCACGTGTTCTTTGGGCAGAGGCTGTCTCACTAGAGACTCTTATGCGTAAACGCGCTGAAGCGCCAAAGTCATTTAGCAAAGAGTACCAAAATACTCCAGCATCAGGCATTGAGAAGTTCAAGCGTGAAAAGATGCACTTTTATAGGCAAGTTCCAAACCTAAGGCAATTGAAGACTTTTGGATGGTGTGACCCTGCTGGCAATAAAAAAAAGAGTGACTTTACCAACTTTACCATCCTTGGCATAGACGAAAAAGAGCGAAAAGGATATACGCTGGAGTCCATTAATGAAGTGATAGGCTCACGAGAAATTTGTAAACGTATGGTTGATCTTCAAGAAATGTACCGTTGTGAGGTTTTTGGATACGAAGACAATGGCGGGCAGTTCCACCTTAAGCCATTCATTTTAGCAGAAGCTTTTGATAGAGGTGTACACATGCCCCTTCGAGGTGTGCATAACTCCGAAAATAAAGAAGATCGTATTGCAGAACTGGAACTCCCTATTGAGAATGGTGAGATTCTACTTTATGAGGGGCATCTTATACTCATCCAACAGCTTGAAGACTTCCCTGAAGGAATCCATGATGATGCGCCTGATGGATTACATGGCGCTTATCGTATCAGCAAGCTCGCCAAAATGAAGAAAAACAATAGCGCTCCACGTACTAATCGAAGGGCATTAAGAGAAAGACACATAACGAGGAGATCGTACCGATGAAATTTATATCCAATATTTTCAAACCCAAACAAACAAAAGCACTAAAACAAGAAAAACGAACCTCAAGCGCAGCACCCGCCGTGGATGTTTTACGAAGCATCATGGATGACCTACCCGTCTACCAACGCTGGCTTGATCAGGATGAGCTTGATAAAATCAATCGGGATGCAACGGTCATCTCAGCCCTTGGTAGCCGTAAAGCTGCAACGCTTAAAAAAGAGCTGATCATTACATGTAAAAATGAGACGCTCATTGAACCGCTCACCAATGTGTTTGATCACACGGTGCTTCGTAAAATCCTTGATGCTCCATTCCAAGGTGCCTCTGTCTTTGAATTAAATTGGACGGTAGAGCCTGAAGGCTACTTACTCCTTCCTAAGCTTGTGGAGCGCTCTTATCGAGAGTTCACGATGAAGAACGGTGTGCTCTACTATAGCCCTTATGGTTCCTTAACAGATATTCCCGAACACAAAGCGGTCATCGCCCTGTATGAAGACAAGTACCACAAACCGATGGGACGACCGCTTGCAGAGTCTTTGTTTTGGTATGTCAAATTTAAAAATGCCTCATTGGAATTTTGGGTTAAGTTCTTGGAAAAGTACGGTGTACCGTGGGCAGTTGGTAAAACAGAGGGTGATAAAAACGAGATGGCGGAGGAACTCTATGCCATGCTTAGTGGGGATGCAGCGGTTATCGATAAAGAGGATAGTATTGAGATTCAAACCGTCGGAAAGTCAGGAGACTTTGACAAGATCACTGCCTACATTGATGATCAGATCAGGGAGACAATCCTTGGTGGTAACCTAACGGGCAATGTCAGTGGCGGAGGCTCTTATGCTGCCACCCAAACGCACAATGAGATCAGAGAAGACATAGCTATGAGTGATGAGCATACGACACTCCAACTCATGCGTAAAGTCATAGAGTCCTTTAGAGTCCTGAATGGCATCAAAGAGCCTATTACGATCATCCTAAAAGACAAAGACGATCCAAACACGGCACTAGCTGAACGCGATGAGCGTATCTATAAGATGGGTTATAAACCTACCAAAGACTACGTTGAGAGAACGTATAACATTACCGTCGATGAGATAACCACCAGTGCGACCATCGCCAATAAACACTTGCAGAAGCTTTATGCGTTTAGTCAAAACAAACCGATCACTAGTGTTGAAGACATCGAAAGCGGTACTGATCTTAAAACCATAGCACTTTCATTTCAAAATCAAATAGTAGATATTGTCGATAAATGTGGCACTTTTGAGGAAGCGATCGATGCGCTTCATGAGGCATATCCGCAAATGGACATCGAAGCGTTGCAAGATGTTATGGACAGTGCATTGCAAAGTTCTTACATTTTAGGTAGCGCTCAAAGCGAATTTGAGGAAAATGAAGCGTGAAGCTTCCCTCTTTTGCCGCTGGACTTGCCCCCAAGGATGCCATAGAGTATCTTCGTAATAAAGGGTATAAGCTTAGCTTTGATTACAACGAGATGAGCAAGGACGCGCACCATAAAGCTTTTACGGTTGCAAAGGTCATGCGCCTTGATCTGCTCAGTGACATACACAACTCCATCACCGATGCGATGCAAAACGGTACACGCTTTGAGGACTGGAAGAAAGCACTCATTCCGACGCTTGAGAAGAAAGGATGGTGGGGTCAGCAGAACATCATCAATCCAAAGACGGGTGAAGTTAAAGAGATAACCGTTAACTCCACACGGCTTAACACGATCTTTAAAACCAACACGCGCGTGGCGATGTCAACGGCGCGCTATGAGCAACAAATGCAGGGCGAGCATAACATCTATTGGGAGTATATCGGCGGTCTTAGCGAGCATCCGAGGATGGATCATAAACGAAAAACAGGCATTACCCTTTTGCGAACTGATCCGTGGTGGCAAACGAACTACCCGCCTAATGCATGGGGGTGTCATTGTAAAGTCAGAGCATGGAGCGCAAAGCAGCTTGAGAGACAAGGAAAGAAACTTAACACCGAACCTCAAGAGGATATCGCAACGAAAGATTGGGCGTACAATCCTGGTGCGGGCAATCGTGTCTCAAAGATTGCAAAGCTAGACTTAGACAAGAGTTTAAAAGCATTACCAACCATCATGCCTAAAACATCGTACAGTGCCTACAGCGATGAAGCGTTGAAAAAGAAGTTCTATGATGATCTAGGTGTTAAATCAGGGGCTATGTACGTCGATAAAGTGGGCGACCCGATGGTTGTCGATGATAACCTTTTCACCGCTTCAGGCTTCGGCAAGATCACGAAGAAAGATCGACACTTCTATGTAGACGCCTTTGCTAATGTACTCAGTAACCCTGATGAGATATACCTAGAGTGGGATACAAAAGCGGGGCGGTTGGTTAAAAAGATGTTTTCTTATTATCAAGATGAGAAGGGAAGAAAGCGTGCGGTAATGGCGATTTTTGAGTATTTGCCTGACAAGACACAAGGGGTAAGTATTTATTACATTGATACGGATAAGAGTGTGGAGAGTAGACGAAAGGATAAGTTGATATACGTCAAAGAGCCGCGCAAGTAGCACGAGAGGATTACAAGTGGTGGGACTCAGGGCAGTGCCTCTTTTGCCTAACCCATTCACTCGCTCTTTAACGAAATTATACCAAAAATAAAGAAGAAAAGATGATCACAATTGAAGTTATTGGAGCACCGCGCCTTGAAGAGGCTATAAGACGGTTACAAAGTAAGCTTAAATCTCTAAAGTCGCCCATGAGTGAGATAGGGACAAGCCTTACTAATCTCATTGAAGATTGTTTTGATAATGAACAAACCCCAAGCGGAGAGCCATGGCATCCCCTCAAAGAGAGTACCAAACGCTACAAAGCCAAGCACGGTGGAAGCAAGATACTTCAAAGTAAAGACAGCAATACGTATGAGAGCATCAACTCTATCGCCGATGATCACTCGGTTGTCGTTGGGGTGAATGCATTTAGTAAAGAGGGTTACCCTTACCCGCTGGTTCACCAGTTTGGAAAGAACGCGAGACCTTTCTTCCCGATCACAAAAGAAGGGAATTTAACCAGTGGTGTTGAAGAGGAAATTTATAGTATTTTGGAAGATTATTTGAAGGAGTTCGCAGATTAAAAGAGGGATGGCTCTCTAGCCTCGCTGATGATCTCGTAGACACGGCTAAGGCTAAGTTCATATTTTAGTTTAAGTTCTTTGGGGGAGAGTTTGTTTTCGGTGTAGTCTTTGATGATCTCATCATTGCGACCATTCATACACCAAGAGGGGACATAGATAGGCATACCGCCATACGCTCTCATCAATTCTTCATCAGTTGCACCCTCACGGATGCGTCTTGTAAAGTCTTCGAAAATATCTTTGTTGGTGATTGACATAGCCTACCTATGAGCTTTTTGAGTATTTTACATGTAAATGAGGGGTTAACTTGAATATTTCTCAATTTGAGAAAATTATTGAAGCTTTTGAAGTGCGATGAGTACCTTTTTTGCTTCGTCTACGCTTAGCGTTGCCGTACTCTCACACTCCCTTTTTACAATGCGCTTGCAAAAATTTAGCAGCGCTTGCTCGCTTTTATCTCGTGCTTTTTGCTCCCATAGTGACATAATTTTCCACGCTTGAGAGGGAGTGCAATGCTTAGGCGTAAATACAGGCAATGCGTCCGTTTGCATATTCAGATAGCTTACTAATTGGATGAGCTCTGTTACATGTAACGCCTTTGAGGAGCGTTTACCAAAGGCATTATAGAGTAGCTCTTCGTATGCTTCGCGGTTGTCTTTGTAGTAATTTTTGTAACGCGGTGATGTATGAACCTGTACGATGAGGCTTTTGTGGGTTTTTAATTGTTTTGGGGTCATGGTGCGTCCTTTTTATCAATACTTTTGCGACACTTGAACCTCGTAAAATAGGGAAGTGTCGCAGGTGTATAAAGTGTATAAGGGAGGGGGAATAATTCGATGCGTATTTAAGATTTGAAGAAAGAGCCAGTTGCTGTGCGAAATCTATGGATCATATCCATAAAATTATCCCAGTTCATCCAATCTTTTTCATGGGTATGCGCCATCAAGTCAACTGTAGCTGATGGAGTTTTAAAAAATCTCTCTATTGAAATATGTGTAAATTCGTTATACCCATCTTCGTCCTGACACACAAACCTCCATTTCCCTTCCATTTTTATAACAGCATTATCAGTAGTATCGGGTCTCTCCAGCGTAAAATGAGTAGCTTCTTTCTTTCCGCATATCTCACACATTGGTTTTTTATCGAACATTTACTCTCCTTTTTTTTGTTTTTATCATAGTCAAATCAGGCTGAAAATCTTTTGTCGATTTTTTCCATCAGCACATTTCCAAAACATCCCGATGTATTTTTCTAATTTAAGAATCTGAGTTCTATCTCCTTTTGCATAGCCTAACGCCTCAAGAAGCTTGGATTGATTAATACAATCGCCTTTATCTTTTATAACTCTCTTTACCGAATCTATAAAAGCTTTATCTTCAATCGTTATTTTACTCGCTTCAGGGTCTAATCGTATCAGCTCAAGCGTTTCTTTTTTTATAACAAAGCTTGACTCAGCAATATCTGCACGCTCTTTTTCAATGCTTAAAAGACACGCTAATTCTTCGCCTGTTCGATAAAGCTGTTGCATATAGTACAAGTTATCCAAGCTTTTAGCGAACTCCCCTGATCCATCAATTCCTTTTCCGTTTTTGGTCGTATGATGGTTGATGATAATTGTTCCACCTGCCTCACGGATATTCATCATAATATCCATAATGGCTCTGACTTTCGTATCGTTATTGATGTCGCCATCGACGAAGTTGCGAATAGAATCAAAGATGAACACACACCCTTTATAGTTGCTTCCATACGCCTCAGCACCAATGTCTTTTAGAAGTTCATAGGGCGTTATATCGATCGTCGATCGATGAATAAAATGAAAGTTGTCGTACTTGCCGATCGTATCTTTTAAATTGCGATCGCTAAGGTTCTTCCTTGGGTTGTCCATATCCATATACACCATCATTTTAATGTCGCAATGATCTAGGATATACTTAGCAACACCCAATGAAAGAGCCGTTTTACCTTGATTTTCCTTGCAATACCACATCGTAATATTTTGTTCAGGAATAAACGAGTCAATGAGAAAGCTTGTCTTTTCATTGAGATTATCGAGGTGTAGTAGTCTGTTTGGCTTTAAAAATTTAAACATTTTATCCCTTTCTTTTGGTTCCCTATACACTTTATACACCTGCGACACTTCCCTATTTTACGAGGTTTAAGTGTCGCAAGGTGTATAAATATCGTTAACTTAATCGCCCCCACACGCATGTGGAGGCTGTTAAATCAATCTTCTAATTCAATGGCTGCAATGTTCAGGATAATCGTGCGTAATTCACCATCAATATTGCCATTGGCTCGTTCTTTAAAGCGGATATAGCTTTTTGTCCCAGCAATCTCTGTCGCATCATCAATCAGCTTCATTGCTTCAAGCCATTTAGGATTTTTAATGGCATAACTCTTGAGAGAAAGAACCAGCTTCACATCAACCTTTCCATTTCTTACTTCAAACGCTCTTGTAATGAGTGTTCTAATTTCAGGGTCAGCATGTTCTGTTTTTTCAGTAAAATACTCATCGAATTTTTCCTTGGCAAGCCTTAGCTTTGCATCGAATGTAATAAGCTTTGCTACTTGAATTTGTACTTCTGTTGTTCCATCAAAGGACTTCAATGTCACGGCACCCGTTTCACTTTTTGCTAAACGATCCATATTGTAGTTTTGCCTTAAAAGATCAATAAAAGATTGACACCCTTCAAATGCTTTAGTTTTAAAAGCTATCAAGGCTCTTTCCATCTCTTTTGCTTCAGTCACAAGGTTCGTGACAACTTCATCTTCCAACTGCTTATCTACTCCAATAACATCAGGGTGTTTGAATCCACCTTCTTTATCACGCCACATTCCACTGCCATTTAAAAACATCTTTTCTCCTTTTGGTTTGGTTTTATCAGTAATGCTATAGGGTCTATTTCCTCTTTCATGCAATACTTCAGTACAGGCTCAAGCAGTTTTGTGTTATTGTTTCGATGTTTGGCATTTGCTAAGAGCCGCCTCTTAATGCCTAACGCTATCGCAACATCGTGGTCAAATACACACCGCTCACCCACACGCCTACTTAGCTTATCCTTGATCCGCTCTATGAGCTCTTCAACATTTACAAAGTCATGTGCGATCATCCTTTCTCCCTTGGTTACATGTCAAACAACTCTCTTTTACCGTGCGATAGAGCCTATCATGGTGGACTTTGTTCTGTTCCGCCCAAAGAGAGTATCTGCTACATGTGCCACTATGAATCGTTCCAAGAATAGGGCATACAATTTCGTTGGTCGTAAACTCCGTAAAGGTTGCAGCACACAAGTTCAAAATGTTCTCAGGCTTAGGATATATTCCGTGAAGTGTTTGGTTCACCGCTGTGGCACTTCGCTTGATACGCTTTGCGACATTACGCTGACCGTACTGGGTGCATGCTTGCTTCAATATCTCTAATGAGCTCATCGCGAACCTCCTTATTGACGGTAAAGAGTATTTCTTTGTCCCGTCGCTGGACGGGGTTGGTTCTAACAATAGCCCCTTTGAGATTTAGGTATAAAAACTCTTGTTTAGCCCAACCACCCTTGATGCTTACTTCCGCACCTTTTGCAATCTCATCTTTAGTCATTGTGGGGCATGACATCGCTTTTAAGAGTTTAAGTCTCATCCTGTATGCGGTTGGCTGCTTTTGTAATTTAAACTCCTCTTTAGTGTTATGGTCGTAAACATCTCCATTGACAATAGATGGACTCTTAATTCCAGTGTCCTTGATGAATGTATAAATACGGTCTTTATACTCTTTCGCTTCGTTTTCAATCCTGATGTATTTGGCACTTTGAAGCGCCCACATAAGAGGTCTGATTGTTCCCTCACGCACCTCTAAGATCATCATAATGTCGCCCACACGGAAGCGCTTATTGCGCCGCATGTAGTTCCATATCTTCTGCTTGAGGTCGTTTTTGCGTTTAAGCCTAATTTTGCGTGTTGAGTCCATGTTCAACCCCACTTCTTTTAAAGGAATTAAGATCAACATTTTTAAGTTCATTCATCTCGCACCAGTTTTCCAAACGAAGCAGTAGAACTTTAATCTGTCGTAGATTTGGATAACGTTTTACAAAAAAGTGAATCAAATCTGTTTCGATCTTTACGTCGCTAAGAGCACAAAAGCTCTCAATGTCTTGCAAAACAATCCCTTCAAACTTGACAAGCTCAACGATACGGCTGTAATAGTGTCGGTACTTCTTAAACTTAGCATTTGCTTCTTCCATACCCACAAAGAAAATGATGATCTGCGTTTCATCATGAAGGTCTCTTAAAAGCTCTAAAACGGATAATTTTTCCGCTTTCAATAGGGCATCTACTTCGTCGATAATAACGATGCGAGTCTCTAAGATAAATGACTCTCTCACACGCTCATACATCATAGAGCTATGCCCTTTCGTATCTAATCCAAGCTCTGTACATAGCTTGATCAGCAACGAACTCTTTGACCACGTTTGTGTAGCGCGCAATAAAATAGCGTTTTCTTGCGCGGCAATCTTCTCTAACCCTACAGTCTTACCTAACCCAAAATCACCAAAAGACAGCCCCATACGAGGCGCAGATTCAGGTAGATTTTTGAGGTTTGCGAAAGACTCCACCAGCTTAATATAGTTCCGTGTTCTAATAAACTCTTCACGCATTTTGTTACTCCTTTTATTGTTGTTTAATTTAAGACTCGATCATGGAGCGAATTTATAATCGCTCCACTATCCAACCTTTTTTCGTGCAAACTCTTTGGATGCAATCTCCCATAAGTCGGGTTGTTTCTCTTTCAACCTGTTCGTTGATTCATCCACTGTGTCGTGTTCTAAATCCCAAATAAAACGATCTACCAGTTGTGTGAATGCTGGGCGACCTGATGGAAGCAGTTTTTCACCTTCCATGTTCATGATATTTGAAGTTTCTGCCATCTCTGCATCTTGGCGAGCAAACTCTTTGGAAGCTTCCATAACCGCGCTGCTAACCTCAGTCACTTTAGAGACAACCTTTGTGCTCACCAGTGGGGAGTTTTCTTTCAAAGACGCATCGATGCGATGTCGGATGGATGGATCAACCTTGCGACTGATGCTCTCCCACTCTTCAAGCAACTTCGCGTACTCTCTAGCGATGCGATGCGAGATGCGTTTACCCTCTGCAAGCTCAGCTCTGCTTTTGCCCGTGTATTCGTAGTCTTCAGCGATACAAATAGGCTCATAGTTCATCTTGTAAACGTACACATGCCCCATATTGTCATCGCACATAATGCGGACCATCTCCCCGATGTAATGCGCAAGGTGTACATGTTGATAAAGCGCACCGTTTAGGCGGATACCTTTCTTACCGACACGCCTTTCAAAGCTTTCACCAAGCAAGATGTCAAGCGCACGAGGGTCGCTGATGCTCTTTACAGGCATAAACGTTTCTTGCCACCGTTTTAACGGTGACTTACTGAGGCTACTGTGCTCTCTTTTTTCGTAAATACCCTCAACCCACCCGTCGATGATCTGCTGTAGCCGTTCTGCATCAACGGGCACTTTTACTTCAAGCCCGAGGTTATCTTTCTTGATTGCTAAGGCATTGCAAAACGTTCGCTTTTCTTCTTTCTTTGCTTGCTCATACCACTTCGCTTGCGAGGCGATCTTGTGTGCAAAGCCTCTTCGGCTTTCTATGGCTGAGCGCTCACCTACACTGTGCCCTATGTAGCCCTCCAACTCTTCAAACAGTTGTCCACTCAAAGTCCCAAAGAGCCGTTCAATATGAGGCTTCATATCTCCACTAAAGGGTGGAACGGTTATCTTTTGCACACCGAGGTTATACGTTATGGAGTCGAAGTGGTTTGATTGGTAGTCCTTACCGTTATCGACCACCACATTCTCAGGAACGCCAAGCTTTAAGATGGCTTTACGAAGCAGTCGTGAGATGCTGTAACTGCTTGACTTCTCGTCCACCCAAAAAGTACAACGCCGTGAGTAAACGTCAACCATCCCCAAGATCGCATAACGTTTGCCATCATTACAAATGATGTCTGCGGGGGTGGAGTCGAGCTCCCAAAAGTGGTTGGAGTATTTTGCTTTTTCACTGCTGCTTCCAAAGCCAGCCATGCGGTTGTTTTTCCAACCGTCCGCACTCTGTGCAAACTCGGCAAGCGATGCGTTTTCACGCTTCCAGCGATTGAGAAAGTTATTGAGCACATCGTAGCTGCACATCTCATCTTTGTATTGATGTAACATGTTTTGGTAGATGGAAGCAACTTTGAGAGGGTTGTCTCGGCGTGCATACATTCGCACTGCCATTTCTTGCATCTCTACGCTCATGTTTATCGTGCCCTTTTGCCTCCCTCTGCTATCGAGCAGTGCTTCTAAAGGGCTTTTTGCCTCTTTTTTAGCGTTTTGAACGAGCTTTTTGTACCTAAAAAGCTTCATTTCGTTCATCTCAAGGGAGGAAAATTTAGCCTCCAAAGTGTCCAAAAATGCTTTAACGTTTAGCCGTTTGTCTCGTTGCTCATACCGTTCTACGACTTCCATGCGCAAAAGTGCTTTTTGCCTCTGCTCAGGCGCCGCGTTTAAGAAGGTTTTCATGTCGGGGGCTACATCTTGCG
>DBTO01000198.1 GCA_002307095.1 Sulfurospirillum sp. UBA1314 | reverse complement strand
AAGGCGATCTGGTCAAGCATAAAATTTTTGGAATTGGTCGCGTAACGGAAGTGAGTAAAGTCGGACGTGAGTTTAAATTGCAGATCAATTTTAGCGGTACGAGAAGGGATATCTTAGCGTCGTTTGTGGAGAAGATATAGTGGATAACCGCCTTTTTGTTGCTTATAAGCCCTCATGTATGGTTTCAAACCATTTTTTAAGCCGTATTAAGAGACGTTATAACGTCAAAAAAGCGGGCTTTTCAGGAACGCTTGATCCGTTTGCGCAGGGCGTTTTGATTATTGCCTTTGGACAATTTACAAAATTGTTTCGTTTTTTGAAAAAAGCACCAAAAACGTACAGAGCGACACTGTGGTTGGGCGCAACAAGTCCCACACTGGACATTGAAAAAGTCGAACATGTGGAGCAGATGATGGCATTTCATCTGGATTCTGTTTCGTTTGTACTGCAAAGCATGGTCGGTGAAAAGACATATCTGCCGCCTAAATATTCGGCTAAAAAAGTTGATGGAGCGCGTGCGTATGATCTTGCGCGCAGTGATATAGCCTTTGAGCTCAACGCCATTACCAGTACCATTTACGACTGCCATTTGGTGCACTATATTCACCCATTTTTAACTTTTGAAATGACGATTTCTGAGGGTGGTTATGTGCGAAGTATGGGTGCTTTAATCGCCGAGAAGCTGGGTTTTTCTGGTGCTTTAAGTGCGCTGGAGCGCCTAAATGAGGGTGATTTTGTCTATGACAATGAAAAAGAGCTCAATCCTTTAGCGTATCTGGATTTGCCTGTTAATGCGTATCTTGGTGATGTTTCGGATATTTTGTTGGGTCGAAAGTTAGTGCGTGACAATTTTGAAAAGCAAGAAGAGGGCATGTATCAAATCGTTATCAACGATCTGCTCAGCGTTGTGGAAATCAGCGCAAATGGAGTAGAATATCTCCTAAATTCATTATCGCTAAAGGCGTAACATGTTAATACTCACACGAAAAATCGGCGAGGGTGTTGTTTTAAATGAAAATATTACCGTTCGTGTTATTGAAATTTCAAAAGGTGTGGTCAAATTAGGGTTTGAGGCGCCAAAAAATATGCTAATTCTTCGTGAAGAGTTGGCTAAAGCCATTAAAGAATCGAACATTGAAGCGAGTAAAAGTGTCGGTTCCGAAGCACTCTCAAGCTTAAGTAAGAAGTTGAAATAATGCAGTATCAAGCACATGCAAAAGTAAATATTTTTCTTAAAATCGTAGGGAAACGTGGTAATTACCATGAATTGCTCTCACGCTTTATGCTCGTTCCTTCTTTATACGATACGCTCACATTTGTACCTAAAAAAAGTAAAGAGACGTTTGAATTGGTAGGTGATTTTAACTGTGCATTAGAGCATAATACGCTGTACCGTACGTTTATGATGTTAAAATCCCATGGTTTTGACAAAGAGGTTGAGCAGGTGATGCGTGATTTTGCTTTACATGTAAAGAAAAATATCCCCACAGGATCTGGTCTGGGCGGCGGTAGTAGCGATAGCGCGACGTTTTTGAAAATGCTCAATGAAACGGCACATTTGGGATTGGATACTGAAGCGATGATGCGCATTGGTAGTGAAGTAGGTGCCGATGTCGCATTCTTCGCGTCAGGCGTTGAGAGTGCCAATGTAAGTGGCATTGGCGAGATTGTTGAGCAATATGATGAGCCAGCTCTCGATCTTGAAATTTTTACCCCTCCACTTGCGTGCAATACAGCACTTGTGTATAAAACCTATAGGGAATATTTCTTGCAATCAAGCAATCAAGCGCTTGCATCACGCATGCTGACTTTGAAAAGTTCTGAATTGCTGAGCAGTTTTTCAAAAGAGGAGCTCAACGATCTTTTCCCTGCCTGTCTTAAAGCCTACCCAAACCTTGGCGATTATGCTAAAAAAGGGTGGTTCTTTAGTGGTAGTGGCAGCAGTTTTTTCAGACGTAAAGAGGTACAGTAATGGGTGAGCCCGTCGCACGTAATAAAAAAGCATTTCATGATTATGAAATTTTAGAGAAACTTGAAGCGGGGATCGTGCTTCAAGGCAGTGAAGTCAAGGCGATTCGCCAAGGCAGGGTGAACCTGAAAGATTCGTTTGTGAAGATCATTAAAGGGGAAGCGTTTTTGCTCAACGCGCACATTTCGCATCTCTCAACAGCGAATCTTAACTATGCGCCCAATGAGAGGGCTCCTCGAAAATTGCTTTTACATGTAAAGCAGTTGCGCAAATGGGATATGAAAGTTGCGAAAGATGGACTCACCATCGTGCCACTTTCGATCTATTTTAATAGCAAAAATCTTGCTAAAGTGGAGATTGCCTTAGCGCGTGGTAAGAATGAACATGATAAGCGTGAGAGCCTTAAAGAGAAAGATGCTCAACGAGAAGCTAAAACAGCTCTCAAAAATTACGCTTACAAAGAGTAGTTTACATATTATTTATCTAAATAAAGTAGAATAAAGCAAAAGTTATATGAGGAAACTATGAAAAAGTTAATCAGTTTGATCGTGTTGACAACATCTCTTTTGTTTTTAGGGTGCGGCTCCTCCGAAACATCAATGGCGCCAAACGTCAAAGAGACCTATAAAGAAGGTGATAAAGTAGAATTGAAAAGTGTTTCAGGCGCAAAGTTGACTTTGCTTCGTAAAAATGGCGGTTTTATCATTGAAGATGATGAAGCTAAAGTCGTTCTTATCGATATCTTTGGTACGTTTTGTGTCCCATGTCAAGAAGAGGCTCCCTCTTTGATGGACTTTCAACTTCAAAACAGCGATGACGTCGTGCTGATTGGGTTGAATTTTTTTGAAGAGGTCAGCGACGAGTACGTGGTAGAGAATTTTGCGGCGAAGTATAATGCGTATTATTTCATCACCAATTCACCGAAAAACAAAAAATTGGTGGAGACAATCGTTCAAGATATTCAGTACAAAGGAACCCTTCAAGTACCGTTTAAAGTGGTACTCAAAGGCGGAAAATATCAAAATGTGACGGATGTTTACAGCGCAAATCCAGAGAATAAATTTTACATCGGCAAAGTGGATTTGGATATTATCCAAAAAGACATCGATAAACTTACAGCACAATAGAGGCGGCGTTAATGCACCATTTTGATGGAATTTTTCAAAACGAAACGATCGATGCGGTAGAGCTCAAAGAGCCACGCATGTACAAAGTTTTACTGCTCAATGACGATTATAGTAGCATGGATTTTGTGATTAAAGTTTTAATGCAGATTTTTCATCATAGTTTTGAAAAGGCGAACGAAATCATGCTCAATGTCCACGAACAAGGCAAAGGGCTTTGCGGGGTATATGTGTATGAGATCGCTGAAACCAAAGTGGCACACGTACGCAAAATGGCAAAAGAGGAGCAATTTCCCCTTCGTGCCATTATGGAAGTAGAATGAAAATTTCTACCTTATGTCAGGTACATGGGTACAACGTAAAAAGGAGTAGATTATGGTGAACCAAGAACTCAATTTCGTCTTCAACGATGCCATCGCATTTGTCAGAAAACATCGCTACGAATACATTACCGTCGATCATCTCTTTTTTGCTCTCTTGAGCAATGAACATGTGGCAGAGCTTCTCATCAATTGCGGTCTTAGTATTACCTTCTTGCAACGCTCGATGGAAAAGTACTTTGTCGCCAATCCTCAAGTCGTACCTACTGAAGAGAGTTATGAACCTCTGGAAACGGTAGCACTTTCACGTGTGATTGAAACGATGATGTTACATGTAAAGAGTGCGGGCAAATCTGAAGCGAGTGTATATGACCTTTTAATCGCACTGATGGATGAGGGCAATGCCTTTTGTGT
>DBTO01000045.1 GCA_002307095.1 Sulfurospirillum sp. UBA1314 | reverse complement strand
TACCAACATTAACGGTCTTCACCATTTGATTTATGAAGTCGTTGATAACTCTATTGATGAAGCAATGGCGGGTTATTGTGATCTCATTAAAGTCGAACTAACACGTGAGGGTTCATGTATTGTAACCGATAATGGTCGTGGTATTCCCGTGGGTTGGCATGAGGGCGAAAACATGTCAGCTGCAACGGTTGTTTTAACGGTACTTCACGCAGGTGGAAAGTTTGATAAAGATACATATAAAGTCAGTGGTGGTTTGCACGGTGTAGGTGTTTCTGTTGTAAATGCACTTTCATCAAAATTGGTTGCGACTATTAAACGTGAGGGAAATGAACATCGTCAAGAGTTTGCCGCTGGTATTCCTCAAACGCCATTGGATGTGGTTAAAACGACCAATCGCACGGGAACGATGATAGAATTTTGGCCTGATGGAACTATTTTTGAAACAACAGAATTTCAATTTGACATTTTACAAACACGCTTTAAAGAGCTAGCATATCTAAATCCAAAAATCACGATCGAACTTAAAGATCAAAGAGATGGTAGAGCTGAAGTGTACCACTTTGAAGGTGGCATTAAACAGTTTGTTTTAGATCTCAATAAAAAAGAAAAAGTAGCAGACGCTGTTCACTACACGGCAAGTGTTGAAGATGTTGAAGTTGATGTTGCGATGATGTATAACTCTACTTACAGTGAAATTCTTTTTTCCTTTGTTAATAACATTAAAACGATTGATGGTGGAACGCATGAGAGCGGCTTTCGTGCAGGTCTTACACGTGCTATTACCAATTACATCAGTCTGAATGCGGGCGTACGTGAAAAAGATGCCAAAATTACAGGTGATGATGTTCGTGAGGGCTTGATCGCGATTGTCAGCGTTAAAGTACCTGAGCCTCAATTTGAAGGTCAAACAAAGGGAAAATTAGGAAGTTCTTATGTAAAACCCATTGTTCAAAAATTGGTGTATGAGCAACTCGTTAAATATTTTGAAGAAAATCCAATCGAAGCCAAAGCCATTATGAACAAAGCTCTTGCAGCAGCACGAGGCAGAGAAGCGGCTAAAAATGCTCGTGATTTAACACGTCGTAAAGATGCGATGAGCATCGGAACACTTCCTGGAAAACTCGCAGATTGCCAAAGTAAAGACCCATCCATTTGTGAACTTTACCTTGTAGAGGGCGATAGTGCGGGCGGTTCTGCTAAACAAGGAAGAGACCGTGTTTTCCAAGCGATTTTACCACTCAAAGGTAAAATTCTTAACGTTGAAAAAAGCCGTTTGGACAAAATTTTAAAATCCGACGAAATTAAAAACATGATCACCGCTCTTGGATGTGGGATTGGTGAAGAGTTTAATGAAGAAAAACTTCGTTACCATAAGCTCATCATTATGACCGATGCGGACGTTGATGGTAGTCACATTCAGACACTTCTTTTAACCTTTTTATTCCGCTTTTTACGTCCTGTTGTGGACAATGGGTATGTCTATTTGGCTCAACCGCCATTGTATCGTTACAAAAAAGGTAAAAAAGAGATTTATCTTAAAGATGACACTGAAATGAGTGCTTTTTTAATCGAATCAGGAATGGATAGTATTAATATCGAAGGTGTTGGAATGCCGGATTTAGTGGACTTCTTTAAAATTATCTCCGCGTATCGTGGTACTTTAAAAGAGCTTGAAAAACGCTTTTCAATGATCGAAGTGATTCGTTATTTGATTGAAAATCCTAATTTGATTGTCCTTCCAACCAGTCAATTATTTGCAGAAATTGAACGATTTATTACAGCACTCGGTTACAATATTTTGAACCATTATATCAATGAAGAGGGTATTCATCTGTTTATTCAAACCAAAGATGGTTTGGAAGAACTTCTTTTAGATGAGACATTTTATACCAATCCACTCTATGAAGAGGCGCGCTATATTTATACCAAAATACAAGAGCGTGATTTTGATGTCTTTGACGGACGTGATCCTGTTGAAGTACTTGATGAAATCGAAAAAAGTGCCAAAAAAGGTGCTTATATCCAACGCTACAAAGGTCTTGGTGAAATGAACCCAGAGCAACTTTGGGAAACTACAATGAATCCTGAAAACAGACGGTTATTACAAGTAAAAGTGGATGATGCTGAGGCTGCTAGTGATACCTTTACCCTCTTCATGGGTGATGAAGTTGAACCGCGTCGTTTGTATATTCAAGATCATGCCAAAGATGTAAAACACTTGGACGTTTAATGCTCTATTCTGAGATAAAGGAGAGAGAAAACCGATTTATTACTGCACTTAAAATCGTGTTTCCTCTCCTGCTTCTCATTGGCATCTTTTTTCACTCTTTTCAGCTTTTCCCACACACCTCTATCAATTTTATTCTTCTGATTTTGTTGATTCCTATTTATGTTTATTATACGGTCTATCTTATCTATTATGGGTTTCAAACATCCCTGATTGACCCGATCACTAAAACATTCACCAGAGCCGAAATTATCGCGAAAATTAAAAAAATGAGAGAGCCTGAAAATACCACCGTTATCTTTTTACATGTAAACAATTTAAGCGACATCAATGAGCGGTATGGCATCAACAATGGAGACTTGGTTTTAGGGCAATTCATCCAAAAATTGGAATTTTTTTTAAGGGAACACCGTTTCAAAAAAGTTGCCATTGGGCGTTACAGCAGTGATAGTTTTTTGCTTTACCTCAAACATCCGCATAAAGAACTTCGCCATCTTTTAACGATTTTTACCAAAAGCGTTCAAAATGTGGGCATTTCCAATATCGAAATTAAAGTGGCTTTTTCACTCTTAAGTGCCGCGTATGACAGCGATACAAACAATCTCATCGAACGGCTTTTGATGCTGATAGAAGAGCAAAAAAAGAGTGAAGAGACCACGCCGCATATCAAGCTCAATCAATTTCAGATGATTATTGATGAAGCGATCAAACAGCATCAACTTTTTTTCAAATACCAACCCTCTCTTAGCCTTCAAACAGAGCATATTGGCATTTTAGAAGTCCTCATTCGCATGGAATCCCACACCTATGGATCGCTCTCCAAACAGCAAATTCAGCGCATTGTCAACCATACGGGGTATGAGAGGGCATTCGATGAAAAAGTGTTTGAACTTTTGGTCGAAGAGATAGAACCGCTGCTTCAAACAGAGGTACTGTTTAGCGTTGAGATTTCGCCAGTGACACTTCGAAATCTCAGTTTTAAACGCTATCTTTTAACCCTTTTTAGCCAACACAAAATTGATCCACACCGTTTTATTCTTGAGATAACCGAGCAAAAAAGTTATGAAAATATGCACCGCTTTAGGGAAATTATCGAGAGTTACCAAGAGGTTGGATTTAAAATAGCCCTTGGCAATTTTGGGGGCAATAACTGCGGATTTGAATACTTGAAGCATTTGCCGATTGATTTGGTGAAATTTGACATCGAATTTACCAAAAAAATTGAAGATTCCAGATACCAACAGCTCCTTTTACACTATGTGGAACTCATCCAAACGCTTCACATACAAAGTATGGTAAAATTCGTCGACAAAGAGGCATATCTCAAAAAAATGAAAGAGATTAGACCTGATTTTATACAAGGGTTTTGCATCTCAAAGCCCAAATCAATAGGAGAAATAGATGAAATATGGTGAACAAATTATAAAAGAATTTGATGTTGAAAAAGATTTGGAAATTTGGCCCAATCAACATAAAAAAAACTACGTAATCAAACTCACATTGCCAGAGTTTTGCTGTTTGTGCCCGCGCAGTGGCTATCCTGATTTTGCAACGATTTATATTGATTATATTCCAGGCGAATTTGTTGTGGAACTCAAAGCGATCAAGCTTTACATCAACAGCTTTATGAACCGAAACATCAGCCACGAAAACAGTGCTAATGAAATTTACGATCTTTTAGACTCCAAACTCAAGCCAAAATGGCTCAAAGTGGTGGCGGATTTTAATCCACGAGGCAACGTGCATACGGTCATTGAAATTGACTCCAAACAGGTGAGAAACGAAAGCGCATGTTAAGTCCAAAACTCATCGAACAGTTCTTTGGAGCGGCTTCGATTCAACGCTGGAACGATTATCCACGCATGGTGGAGTTGGTCGAACTCGATAAACAGGCGCACAAATTTATCATCGCCTATTTTTTAGCGCAAATGGAAGAGAAAGAGAGCATCAACATGGTTCACATGATTGAAGCGGGTATCTTTGAATTTTTGCGTCGAGTCGTCGTCACCGACATTCGCCCCGATGTCTTTCGTAAAGCACTTCAAAAAAAAGAGAAAGAGATCAATACCTGGGTACTCTCCCAACTCTATGATTCACTCAGTGACATCGAAGGTGGCGCATTTTATGAGCGGTTTAAGAGCTATTTGAATGACAGCTCGATGTATAAAAAAGAGCGTTTTATCCTTAAAGCGGCATCCTATATGGCGACGCGTTGGGAATTTTTGATTGTCTATCAAACCAGTCAATTTCTCAATAACATTGACCGTGTCAAAGAAGCGGTGGAAGAGGAAA
>DBTO01000025.1 GCA_002307095.1 Sulfurospirillum sp. UBA1314 | reverse complement strand
GTTTGAGGCGTATCTGGACGATAAAATCCATGAGCCAAACATCGACATCGGAAAACAGTGCAATGACCCTTATGAGTGCGATGCGAAGGCGTATTGTTGGAAAGTTCAGCGACATATCCCAGAGTACAGCATCTTCAATATCTTTAACCTTGGCAGTAAAAAACAACAAGAGCTTTATGCCCAAAACATCGTGGCTATCGAAGCTATACCCGAAGACTTTGCGATGACTACCATCCAATGGCAAAAGGTCGATAACTGGAAAAAGCAACACACCTTTATCGACCATGAGGCGATCGCTGAGTTTTTAGAAACACTTACTTATCCCATCTATCATCTTGACTTTGAGACCTTTCAACAAGCCGTCCCGCAGTGGAGCGGTGTCAGCCCTTACAAACAGATACCGTTTCAATACTCTTTACATGTAGAACACCGTGATGGCACTTTAGAGCATAAAGAATTTCTAGCTGAGGCAGGAGTTGACCCAAGACGTGCTTTAGCTGAAAAATTGGTCAAAGACATACCTTTACATGTAAACATTTTGACATACAATATGAGCTTTGAAAAAGGCGTTATCGCCTCACTTGCTGAGCTGTTTCCAGACTTGTCAACCAAGCTCATGCACCTACACGACAACATCAAAGATTTGATGCTTCCATTTCAAAAAAGACACTATGTCACCCCAACCATGCAAGGCAGTTACTCCATCAAATACGTCCTTCCTGCACTTGTGCCAGAGATGGAACTCACCTATAAAAAACTTGAAGGAATTCAAAATGGTGGGGATGCGATGAACGCCTTTGCATCTTTACATGTAAAGAGTTTGGAAGAGCAAATGAAAGTGAGAGAGCAGTTGTTGAAGTACTGTGAATTGGACACTTTGGCGATGGTGAAGGTGTTGGGGAAATTAAAGGAAGTAAGCAAGTGATGATAACGAATAGATTCTCTATTCACTAAGGGTTGTTTTTTAGGTATTAAATTTTTGAAAACTGTATATGTTCCTCTTTTAAAGAGATCTTTCCGACGGTGTATCCGTATTTTTTAGCATCTTTTTTATAGGTCAAAAATGAATGGTCTATGTCAATGCTTATGATTTTTTTAATGTCTGCAAACGTCAATTTGATCGTTTCGTTTGCATCTTTTTGAAGATATTCCCATAATGGCTCATATTTACTCATGCTTGTCAACCTTAAGTTTTCTGTTTTATTTTAGCAAGTGCATGATTAAAAAAAAATGTAAAAATACGATGAGCTTTGGCGCACGGTCATTGCGCTGCAAAGCATTTCAAATTGAAATTTTTTCAAAGCAATTGAACAATTAATAGTAAAGTAGTTGTTAAAAAAGGTAACCCATGGCAAATATAACTGTACTTGACAATGAGATTACAATTTTAAAAATAGAAGATGAAGATTATATATCACTTACTGATATGCTCAAGGCTAAAGATGGTGATTTTTTCATATCTGATTGGCTTAGAAATAGAAATACTATAGAGTATTTAGGTATTTGGGAGAAGCTTTACAATCCAAATTTTAATTATGGCGAATTCGCCATAATTACATCTCAAGCAGGACTCAATAGCTACAAGTTAAGCGTCAAAGAGTGGAATGCAAAGACAAACGCCATAGGCGTTGTAGCCAAAGCTGGGCGATATGGTGGAACATATGCCCATAAAGACATTGCTTTTGAGTTTGGAATGTGGATTAGCGCAGAGTTTAAAATCTACCTTATCAAAGAGTTCCAAAGACTTAAAGATGAGGAGCTAAAACAACTCGGTTGGGATATTCGCCGAAATCTCACAAAGCTAAATTACAAAATCCATACCGATGCCATCAAAGAAAAGCTCATCCCAAAAATTCTCACACCGCAACAGATTAGCCATGTTTATGCCAGTGAAGCGGATATTTTAAATGTAGCACTTTTTGGCATAAGTGCAAAAATGTGGCGCGATGCAAATCCTGAGCGAAAAGGCAATATTCGAGATGATGCTGATGTCAGCCAACTTGTCTGTTTGGCAAATCTAGAAACGCTTAATGCACTCTTTATCCAAGAAGGATTGGGGCAAAAAGAGAGGCTTCAAAAGCTCAATACAATTGCTATCCAGCAGATGCAGATATTAACCGATAGCATGGTGGGTAAGCTTATGAAATGAATAAAATGCGTTTACATGTAAAGCGTTTGGAAGAGCAAATGAAGGTGAAGGAACAGTTGTTGAAGTATTATTGTGAGTTGGATACTTTGGCGATGCGAAGGTACTTAGAAAATTAAAAAAGGGCATCCATGATTGATTACAGCAAAAAACTAACCACCGCCAGAGAAGTAAACCCCATTGACAATCTAGACTATTCCATCGAGAGTGACCGTGGGCGGATTCTCTCTGCTCCTGCGTTTCGGAGGCTTCAGAAGCGTACGCAGGTGTTTGCGCTTGAGCTCAATGCTTCGATTCGGACGCGATTGACGCACTCTTTGGAGGTTTCGCAGACGGCGCGGTTTATTGCTAAGAGTATTTTGAAAAAGCTTGAAAAAGAGACTATCTACGGACTCAAAGGGCTTGAGAATGCGTTTGTTTCTACGGTGGAGATGACAAGTTTGCTTCACGACATCGGCAATCCTCCTTTTGGGCATTTTGCGGAGCAGACGATCAATAAGTGGATCGCTGAAAATGCGCTGCCTTTGCTTGAAAAAATGGCTGCGAATTTGGAGGAGACACAAGAGCTTAAAGCGATGCTCGCCAAAGACCTGTGCAACTACGATGGCAATGCCCAAGCGATTCGCGTCATCACCAAATTACAACGCCTCAATCTCTCCTACACCCAAATCGCTTCGGTCGTCAAATACACGCGTGGCGCGTATGAAACAAAGCCTAAAAAAGGCGAGCCGTTGGATTATCTTATGAAAAAGCCAGGGTTTTATTTCAGTGAAAAAAGCACTGTTGAGAAGATACAAAATGCTTTACATGTAAAACATGGACACCGCTTTCCTCTCACGTACATCATGGAAGCGGCGGATGATATTTCTTACCTTACAGCAGATTTGGAAGACTCGGTGGAGAAGGGCATTTTGAGTCTAGACAGAGTGTATGAGCTGATCAAAGCAGAGTGTAAAAAAGAGGGTGAGACCTATCTTTTGGAGGTGATTCAAGAGCGGTACGATCAAGCTAAAAAGAATGAAGAACCATACCAATTCAATCTCTTTTTTACGCTCGTTCGCGCCAAACTTGTAACCTCGTTGGTGTTCCATGTGGTCGATATTTACACCCAAAACCACGCAGCGATATATGAAGGGAGTTTTAATGCTGCGCTTCTTGAATATGACAAAGAGAGCAAATACTATAAAGCGATCAAAATCTTGCAAACAATTTCTGCAAAATACATCTATGAAAACAAAGACGTGCAAACTTTGGAACTGCAAGGCTACGCGATTATCAACGGTCTTTTGAGCGTTTTTAAACCGCTTCTTGAGCTTACATGTAAAGAGTTCACAGCATTACTAAGCGATGAAAAAATAGAGTGTTTCATCGCGATGAGGCTGATTAAGCGCATCTCCTCCAAACAGATCGTGGCGTATCAAAATGATGTCAAAGTGTTGGAGGGAAAAGACGAAGAGAGCGCTCAGCTTTTGGAGTTTTATTACCGAACGCGCCTTGTTATCGACTATATCAGCGGCATGACCGATGATTTTGCGCTGCATGAGTATAGGACATTATTGGCGATTTAAGAGCTGAACGCTATATATAAAAACCTATAACGGATAGCGATTGAATGCCTCGTAACGGAAGTGCAAAATTACTCAGACAATTTTGTAAAGAAAATGTGAAATTACGCAAACACTGTTCCGTAGCTTTTGGTGAAAGAGATGCGAAAGTGCCTATTTTGCGAGTAAACTGAAATCTACCTTTGAGTGAACGAAAAAAAATCCTCCAAATTTCCAACTATAAGTTAGAAAAAATTCTAAAATTAAATGTTAAATTTATGTTACTTTTATAAATATTTAAATTAGACTCGTTGCAATAGCCGTTAGTTGGAGGTTGTAAATGAGTGACGCTCTTTTAGCCGCATTTACCAGTGCACCGTACCTTGTCAGCTTTTTAGCAGGAATTATTACCTTCCTAAGTCCGTGTGTTCTTCCACTCATTCCTGCGTATTTATCGTACATCTCTGGGCTCTCGTTGGCGGAGCTTAAAGACGACGACAAAATGAGCTCAAGCACAAAAACAAAAGTCTTGACTGCTTCACTTCTTTTTATTGCTGGATTTAGCCTTATCTTCATTCTTTTGGGTGCAGCGGCTTCAACGTTCATCGGTGAATGGATGCGAAATCAATATGTCTCTGTGATTGCTGGAGGGATTATCATCCTTTTTGGTTTACATGTAATGCACGCCATCAATCTAAAATTTTTAAACTACGAGCAACGAGCAGATTTTGGAGGGATGAAAAAGAGCGAGAGCGGCATGTTTAGACACATCCTCAATTTCTTTGCCCCTTTTTTACTCGGCATGTCCTTTGCGCTGGGGTGGACACCGTGCGTTGGACCACTTTTAGGAGGCATTTTAGGGATGGCTTCTTTTGGAGATGATACCGCCAAAGGTACGCTACTTATGACTCTTTATGCCGCAGGTCTTGGTGTGCCTTTTTTCCTCAGTGCGCTGTTGACCAGTCGCGCCATTGGTGTGATGAACCAAATGAAACAGCATTTTAAATTGATCGAGATTGTAGCAGGTTCTCTGTTGGTGCTCATTGGTTTAGCCATTGCCACAGGTGGTATTAGCTTGTTGACAGAATTTTTCTTAAACCTTGGTTTTAAAGGAGTTTGATATGAAAAAATTTTTTACCTTGATGTTTCTTCTCCTTGGCTCACTGCTTTTAGCTGCCAGCGATGGAGTAAAGCTCTATCATGATTACAAATCAGGTTTTGAAGCGGCTCAAAAAGAGAACAAAATGATGCTGATTATGATCCATCTCAAAGGCTGTCCTGAGTGTGCTTACATGGAAGATGTGGTTTTTAAAGATGAGAAAGTCAGTGCGTCTATGGATGCCAATTTTATCACGATTGCCCTTGAATTTAAAGAGACGGAAGTGCCTGCAAAATACCCGCGCATTGGCGTTCCAACCTTCTACATTACGGACAAAGAGGGAAATATCGTTGGTAGGCAAATCGGCGGAACAAGAAGCGATCGGTTTTTGCAGTTTTTAGAAAAAGCAAAAAGTAAAGGATAAGCAATGCGAAACATGGTCATTTTAATCTTTTTTGTGCTCTCATCGCTGTTTGCGAACGAAGCGGTTGATAAACTGATGAAAGACAAAGCATGTATAGGCTGTGATTTGAGTGGTGCCGATCTGAGCGGCATTCAAGCGCAAGGGTTTGTGCTGGACACTGCCAATCTTTCGCTTGCAGTACTCAATAAGGGTGATTTTAGCGGAGCCAGTTTTGCTAAAACAAATGTCTCCGATGCCGAAGCGATTGGGATCAATCTTGAAGGTGCGATTATTTACACCTCAAATTGGAGCGGTACAAACCTCAAAAATGCACGTTTTGTGGGTGCGGATGCCAAAGGAATGTCACTGGAAAATGCCAATTTGGAAAACGCAGACATGAGCAGTGGCAGATTGTGGGCGGTTAATTTTCAAGGTGCGAATCTTAAAAATACCATCATGATAGATGCCCAATTGGGTCAAGCCAACATGACAGGTGTTGATCTGCGCCAAACCAATTTAGAAGGCGCTATCTTTTGGGAGACCAAACTTCAAGGGGCAAAACTCTTAAAAAAAGATTGTGAGGCTGCCAAAAAAGATGGTGCCATCATGGATGGGAGTACCCAATGCCTGTAATCATCTTTTTATTTCTGACCTGTATGTCGCTGTTTGCAAAAGAGATCACCATCACCAGTGAAGATGGTTTTACCCTGCATGGCTGGTTGGATTATCCTGCACAAAAAAAGGCGCACTATCCCATCGTTTTATTGGCGCATCAATTTGGCGCAGACCATACCATCTGGAAAGAGATGGCGCAGGATTTTAACCAAAAAGGGTATGCAACCTTGATGGTGGATCTAAGAGGGCATGGCAAGTCGATCATGAAAAACGGTAATGCAGTCAAAATTAGCGCGGATACCCGAATGGATCACATCGCGAGTGCCATTGAAGAGAGTAAAAAAAATGTGGGATTTGAAAAAATAACGAGCGATTTGTCGCAGTGGCTCAACAAGCTCTCTGGCGAAAAGGAGATCGATATGCACAAGCTCATTTTAGTGGGCTCATCGCTTGGGGCGGGGGCGATTATTCCTTTGATGGTGGAGGCTGACCCTATCGCACTGATCGCCTTGTCACCGGGTGGTGGAGATGATGAAGCCATCAAAACATCGCTGATGTACTCAGAAACACCTTCGCTGTTTATCGCAGGTAAAGACGATCCTTTGGGTGCTCAAGAGCGAGCGATTGTCTACACCAAAGAGGCACTGCGTGGTTCGTTGGTGTTAATTTCGAGCGATGGGCACGGAGCAGTGTTGTTACCAAGAGTGAAAAATTATATGGACAGTTTCTTAAAAGGGATTCATTAAGCTATAGAAATAGCATGATAAAAGTTGTGTAATACATCTATTATGGGAGAATAAGTTGCGAGATACATACGAAATAGACTCTTTTAAAGAAGAGAGCAGTAGGCGAAATTTTTTTAAGAAAAGTTTTCTCTACTCGGCGGCAGCATTGGCAACGGTTGGTGGCACTACACAGCTTCATGCTGAGTATCCCATCAATCCAAACAACTTACCTCCGAATAATCCTGACTGGGGATTGAAATGGGGACGGGATAATAACAGTGATCCTTATGGCATGCCCTCTCGATTTGAAAAACATGTCGTCAGACGCGAAGTTCCTTGGCTCACTGCAGATAAAAAAGCATCGGTGAGCTTTACACCGTGGCAAGATTTAAAAGGGATCATCGTCCCCAATGGACTCCATTTTACGAGGTGCCATGGGGGTGTCATTGATATTAACCCTAAAGAGTATCGTCTGCTGATTCATGGACTGGTAGAAAAAGAGGTCGTTTTAACACTCGAAGATATTAAACGATACCCCAGCATCAGTGTCATTCACTCCTTTGAATGTGCCGCCAACAACGGCATGGAGTTTCGAGGCCCCGGTATGGACTCTTTGCAGGTGACGCATGGCATGTTGGCGTGCAGTGAATGGACAGGCGTACCTTTGAAAACGGTGCTAGAAGACATTGGACTCAAACCCGAAGCCAAATGGATGTTCCCTGAAGGCTCAGACCCTGCAGGTGTGGGGCGCTCCATTCCGATTGAAAAAGTACTCGATGATGCGATGTTGGTGTACGCTCAAAATGGCGAGGCGCTTCGTCCAGAACAGGGTTATCCCATCAGGCTTTTTTTGCCAGGTTGGGAAGGTGTGATGCAGGTGAAATGGCTAAAACGGTTGAAATTTGACACCAAATCGTGGATGGTTAGAGAAGAGAGTACCAAATACACGATGTTGATGAAAGATGGGCACGCCTTGATGTACAACTGGGCATTTGAAGCAAATTCGGTCATCACCTCTCCGTGTCCTGAACGCAATTGGGTGGGGCAGAAAAAAGGCCCTATTATGGTCGAAGGTATCGCGTGGTCAGGCAAAGGAACGATCAAGTATGTTGATATTTCCACGGATGGAGGAAAAACATGGAAGGAGGCTAAATTTACAAGCATTCAACTGCCAAAAGCCGTTACGAGGTTTGCGCTTAAAATAGAGTGGGATGGAAAGCCTATGATGCTTCAAAGCAGAGCAACGGACGATACAGGATTTACCCAACCCGTAGCCACACAAATCAATGTAGCACGAGGTAAAGAGGCGGTGTATCATCGCAATGCTATTCAAACATGGGAAGTTAAAAGCAATGGGGAGGTTCACAATGTTCACATCTATGAAGCATAATATCGCGTTAATGGGTGTTATGACACTGCTTTTCGCAACATCTGCGATGAGTGAATCATTGAGCTATACACCAGCAAACCCCGATAAATACCCCTATCCGAGTGAGACAATAGACATGCACGGCAATAAAATCAATAATGATGGTGCTATCAAAAAGCCTCAAAATTTTAGCGTCAACCATGTGTATGCCTCCCCTTATAGTGCAAAAGGATTTTTATTGGGTGAAAAAGCGACAAAAGAGCAAGTTGAAGCATGGGATACCGATGTCAGACCCGATGGCAAAGGCTTGCCAGAGGGCAGCATGAGCGTTATAAAAGGTTCGGAAGTGTTTATCGCAAAATGTGGGGCATGTCATGGCGACTTTGGCGAAGGTGTGGACAAATTTCCTGTGCTAACAGGTGGTTTGAATACGCTCAAACTGCACCCTCAAAATGGTGGAGAACCAGGCCCTTTGAAGACATTTGGCAGTTATCTTCCATACGTAGCACCGATGTTTTGGTACATCCAAACAGCGATGCCACTCTCGTCGCCTAAATCTCTTACGAACAGCGAAGTGTATGGTATTTTGGGCTATTTGCTTCAAGTTAATGACATTAAAGTCAATGGAGAAGCCATCGAAGATGATACGATCATTGATGCGGCATTTATCAAAGCAGTTCATATGCCAAACGAAAAAGGCTTTGAATACAACAACCTAAGAAAACCCGATACGCAGAATAAACGGTGTATGAAAGATTGCCTTGATCTTAACAAAGTAACGATTCAGAGAATTGTCACCGATGGTACACAGGTTGAGCCAGAATTTGGAGAAGAACGCTATTTTTATGGTGAGTTTGGAAGAAAAGCAGAAAGCGATGTTCCAGGAAAAGCAACCTATGTGACTTACTGTGCAGGATGCCATGAGTCTGGTCTTGCTGGTTCTCCAAAATTGGGAGATAAAACCGCATGGGCAAAAGCGATGAATAAAGGCTTAGATACGGTTTTAAAGAACGCTATTATGGGAGTTGGTGCAATGCCTCCAAAAGGCGGCGCTACGGATCTAAGTGATGATGCAATCAAAGAAACTGCAACATACATGATCAACCAAAGTAAATAAAGGAGTAACGATGATGTCTGTCAAATTAGGAATGGCGCTTCTTTGTACCATCTTGCTTGCAACGGGTATGGTAGCGGCAGATAAAGAGATGAGCAAGGATGCAAAAATCAAGCTCGGAGAAGCGGTCTATAAAGATATATCAAGAGGGAACTGTTTAGCGTGTCATGCGCTTACGGGTTCAGGGATTGAGCAAGAAGGCAATCTAGGTCCCAATCTTGCCAATTTCGTAGGGCTTCCTGATGAATACTTTTTCAACAAAATTTGGGATCCAAATGTCAATACACCCAATTCAACAATGCCCCCATTGGGCAGAAATCTTAGGGTGACCAAAGACGAAATCGATGCCATTATTGCTTACATTCGCTATACAGCAAAATAAACTTAGGAGAAAAATATGCAAAGAAGAAATTTTATAAAAGTAGGTGGCTTTATGGCTCTTGGGATGCTCTCGCCTTCCTTGTATGCTGGTTTTTTAGAGGATCATGCGAAAGCATTTACGTTTAACAGTGCGCCTGAAGCTATGGGCAATTTATACGGACAAGCAAAATCAGCAGCCGACACTAAGGTTGAACTCAAAGTTCCTGATATCGCAGAAAATGGTGGAGCTGTTCCTGTGACAATTTCAACGACACTATCCGATGTTGTAGAGATGTCCCTTTTTGTTGAAAAAAACCCTTACCCACTTATCGCCGTTTGGGAAATCAATGAAAATACCATCACTGATTTTTCTACACGTATCAGAATGGGTGAGACCAGCAACGTCGTTTTAGTGGTCAAAACACAAGATGGCACACTTCATACGGCAACCAAAGAGGTTAAAGTGACTGTTGGTGGATGTGGTGGTTGATAAAACCTTGATAAATAACACGTTTGATCTAAAAATACATCATGGAGAAATACAATGGGAATCAAAGTAATAGCAAAAGTCAAAGACAATGTAGCAGAAGTCAAACTTCTCATCAAACATCCGATGCAAATAGCAAATGCAAAGACCAATAAAACAGCGAAATATATTAACGAATTGTTGGTTAAGCACGGAGGCAAAACAGTTTATACCATGTATCCAAGCGTAGGTATTTCAGAAAATCCTTTTATTAAATTTATGTTTAAGGGTGCTAAAGAAGGCGATAAAATCGATGTTTCATGGAAAGACAATACCGGTGAAACCGAGCAAGGCGAGTTTGAGCTAAAATAAAAAGTACCTAAGGTGCGCGGGCACTCTGCCGAAGAGAACACAGCGTTAGCGTAGCTTTCAGAGCTTAGCTCTTAAAGCGTGTCAAGAGCTAAAATGAAAAAGGTGGAACAATGTTAAAAGCAATCGAAAAAACCATCGTAGCATCAACGGTGCTATGTGCCTTTTTAAGTGCAGGGGCATTTGATGTGCAAGCAGAGAAAGATAGGCTTGCGATGCAAAACTATTTTTTAACGAAGTTTAGCGATCCACTGGGGAAGTCTGCCAGTTATTTTCCGTATGTTGATCCTGAAGAGATTAAAAAAGATTATATCTATCCGGTGAAATTGGAAGATTTTGTTCACGGGACAGCGGCTTGGTATAGACCAACTAAGGAGCAACTGGCTGAGCTCAATGAATTTCCACCATATGAAATAGCCTTGGATGAGGGAAAAGAGTTGTTCTACAAAAAATTTGCCAATGGTAAGTCATACGCAGAATGTTTCCCTAATCCCGCAGTCAGAGATATCTATCCACTGTTCGATACAACCAAAAAAGAGGTTGTAACATTGGAGGTTGCTATCAATGAATGCCGTGTTAAAAATGGCGAAAACGCATTGAAATACGAACAAGATGATATTGCAAAAATTATGGCGTATATGGCTTTTGAGTCGCGAGGCAAACCACTTGCGATTAAAATTCCAACCAAAGAAGCGATGGCAGCGTATGAAGATGGTAAAAAAGAGTTCTATAAGCAAAGGGGTTATTTTGCACTTAATTGCGCTGAATGCCATATCTCAGGCTCAGGGCAGAGAATTAGAGCCGAAGCTTTAAGCCCAACATTGGGTTCCGTAACGCATTTTCCTGTTTACAGACTTAAGTGGGGTGCGATTGGTACGCTTCAAAGAAGGCTGCAAGGGTGTATTGAAGACACGGGTTCACTAGCGCCACAAATGCAATCCAAAGAGCTTCGAAACTTGGAGTATTTTTTAACATACATGTCAAATGGACTTAAAATAGATGGTCCAGACACACGAAAGTAGAGGAGATAATGATGAAAAAGATATTTTTAGGTATCGGTGTCATAGCCATAGTGCTCCTTTCAATAGCCAATGCGTCGAGCGAAGTTTCACAACAAGGTGCTGATAGTGCGATTGCAGCAGCCGAAGCACGTTATAGTGAAGCCATTCATGCGAATGTGGCATGGCGAAAAACCCATGAGTTCATCGCCAAGGCTAAAGCGATGTCAAAAGATGCTAAATATCAAGAGGCGATCGATTTGGCAAATCGTGCTAAATTGGAGTCTGATCTTGCCCTTCAAGAATCGGCTGAGTA
>DBTO01000162.1 GCA_002307095.1 Sulfurospirillum sp. UBA1314 | reverse complement strand
ATGCCACAAAAAAGGCGATATTCATGCACTGTGGTTGTGCCGCACCTTGTTTGGAAGGGCAACGTTTCATGTAGGTGTTGATGACTTTGCCATCTTTGTTGGTGAGCATCGGATAGTTAAAATTCATATAATCTAAAACATTTTTGCCATTGGAATGGTGGATAAACTCAACCGTTCCATCCGGCTCCACTTTCGTGACAATTCCCACGTGCGTGATGTTTTCAGCCACTTGCACTGCCGGTTGTTTTACCACTACTTTTTCTTTGCCTTTACCTTTGGCTTTTGTTTTTACCGCAGGTTTGCGCTCGGTATTTTCAAAAAAGACAAGATCGCCGAGGTTGGGAAGTCGGGTTTCGTATGCGTTTCCTTTTTTAGACATCAGGTTAAACATCGCGCGTGATTTTCTGGCGTTATCAAAACTTTGGCTGAGTTCTTTGTCTTGATAAAAAGGAGTTCCTGTTTTGTAGTTAATCAGACTTACAAAGCCTGAACAGTCGCCTCCGTCGCGTTTACCCAAATACATCATGGCATTTTGTACGATGGCTTCACGCGTGGAGAGTTCAGGCATGGAACGCAAGTCAAAACTATCATGTTCTTGTCTGAGGAAAAAATCGTTGGAAGGTTTTTCGCCAAGGTACATTTTGGGCTCTACTGGAGTTTTTTCTTCTGCGATGGGAAGTGTTGGCGTCTCAACCGTTGTTTGTTGCGCACAGCCTGCGAGTAAAAGCGTCATGGCTCCTAAAGCGATCCAGCGTCTCATTTGATGCTCCCGTAAGCGCTAAAATAAGCAGGCGCTAAACATTTATGACCTTCATCTTTGGGGCATTTTTCCATATACGAGTTGACGACTTTTGTGTCGTTCATCGTAACCGTTGGATAGTTGAGATTCATTTGGCTAATCAAATTTTTTCCTTTGGTGTGGTGAATAAAATAGACGGTTTCATCAGGATCAATTTTCGTGATGATACCGATATGGGTGATGTTATCGACACTTTTTTGCGTTTTGGCATACTTTTTAATCGTATTGGCAAAAAAGATCAAGTCTCCCACTTTAGGTTTTTCATGATAGAGGCGCTTTTGATCCTCTAAAAGATTGTAGATCGCAAGCGAACGTCTTGCATCTTCAAAATAATCATTGAGCTCAGCCGTGCTAAAGTAGGGCTGAATGCTCTCCTTATTGACTAAAGTGACAAAGCCTGAACAGTCTCCACCATCTTTTTTATCGTGATGTTTGAGCGCATTTTTGATGATTTCTTGACGTTTTGGCATATCGTCTTTAACCTGTGGCAGTTCGGGAGCGTTTTGTGTAAACTCTTTTTGAGCACAACCGCTTAGTAAAAATGCGCAAGCACACAGTGCCATTAGATACAGTCTCATTCAAATCCTCATCATAGTTCTTTTATTATAGTAACGATTTTTTCCTAAAATTTTGGTTTAGTGACAATGCGTTCAAGTGCGTCAATCCATATTTCTTGGTGATGGTCGTACGTTTTAATGCGTACAAAATCCTCTTCCAAATACAACGAATTGCTCCAAATCGTCTCTTTGTTCATGTCGCTGTTGTGGATGTTCGTGACCTGTTCGTAGCGATTGATTGCTGAAGCAAAGCTTGGCTCTTTAGCAGAGGTATGCGTGTGACCGCTGATCCATAAAAAGAGTTGAGGATTGCTCCGAATAATCTGGCGCAATGGCTCTTGGGGTTGTGCTATAAAATTGGGCGTATTGACCCAATGGTTGTAGCTCTCTAACGTCTGATCGAGTGGGGCATGAAAAAAGACAATCGTTGGCAGTGTTGGATGGGTTTTGAGTTCATTTTCAAACCATACCAGCTGTTCAGAAGAGAGTTCCGTCAGATGAGAAGGGTTGTCGGCGGAGAGAAACAGCAGCAAATAATGCTCTTTGATCATGCTATAGTAGAGCTTAGGCAGGCTAAATGTCTCTTGAAAACGCTTTAGTTTTGCCTCTTGAATTTCGCGAGGTGCGTGTTGGAGTTTACCATTGTCATCGAGCGCATCGGCATAAATAAAATCATGATTGCCCGTAATGACGTAAAGAGGTTTGTGAAGCTTTGAAAAATAAGCTTTGACATGCGCATACTCCTCTTCGGTACCCGTTTGAGAGCAGAGATCGCCCATGGCTACGACACTATCGACGTCGCTCCATTGGTTGATCTGCTCTATCACCTGCTCTTTACGATCGAGGTGTTTTCCAGGGATATGCGGATCGCCAAGAATGACAATGTGCGCTCCACCGTAAAGGCTTAAGGCGAGGATAAGTCCTAAAAAAGACTTGATCATAGGCTATCCATCGCCTTTTGCATACGCTTTAAAATGGCTTCTAAAACGCTTCTTTGGGTTCCAAAATTGAGGCGTACACAATGTTTATCGCCAAAGGGTTCTCCATCGCTGAGTCCAACGCCAAAGTCCAGAAAAAACGCGTATGGACTCTTTACATGTAAAGCGCTTGCGTCGATCCACGCGAGAAACGTTGCTTCTTGATCTAGGAGTTTCAGCTTAGGATTGCGTGCGACAAACTCTTGAACCATTGTGAGGTTTTCAGCCAAATAAACACGAAGTTCTGCCAGCCACGCATCGCCTTCTAGGTACGCTGCTTTAAGAGCGGTAATGCCCAAAAGATTGATGCCTCCGACCATACTTCCCATCGTTTTTTGAAAACGTTTGCGAAGATCTGCACTTGGAATCACCGCAAAAGAGGCTTGAAGTCCCGCGATATTAAACGTTTTGCTCGGTGCCATCAGCGTGATGCTTTTTTGCGCAAGTTCTTCGCTAAGGGACGCGAGTGGGATATGTTTCGCCTCCGAATCTAAAAGCAGATCCGCATGAATCTCGTCTGAACAGATGATGAGATCGTGTTTTAAACAAAATGCACCGAGCTTCTCCAACTCTTTACATGTAAAGACCGTTCCTGCAGGATTGTACGGATTGCAGAGCATAAAGAGTTTACATGTAGGCGTTATCGCTCTTTCCATCGCTTCAAAATCAAGCGTCCAACGGTTGTTCTCTTCTTTCATCGCAACGGCTAAAACCTCTTTATTCGCATGACGAGGCGCTTTGATAAAATGCGGATAAATCGGTGTCGTGGTCATCACGCTTTCCCCTTGCGTCGCAAGGCACGCCACATTCATACTGCTCACAACCCCATGCGTAAATAAAATCCACTCTTTTTTGATTTCCCAGTTATAGTGACGTTTCAAAAACGCAATAATCGCATCATAGGTTTCATCATCAATGCCGGTATACCCAAAAACACCCTCAGACACTCTTTTTTGAAGTGCTTCGACAACACACGGAGGCGATTTGAAATCCATATCGGCAACCCACGCAGGGATGATGTCTTG
>DBTO01000060.1:10067-12005 GCA_002307095.1 Sulfurospirillum sp. UBA1314 | reverse complement strand
AAAATGAGAGTGTGTATGCAAGACACGAAGCGATGCTCAGTGCTTTTAAACTCAAAGCCATTTTCATTGTCGAAGCACCTAAGGTTCACTCCCTTTTAAGCAACCTCTACTCGTACAACGATATTTTAAAAGATCGTACGATTCATGCGGATGAGGTTGAGGTGTTTTTAAAAGGTAAAGAGACGCTCGATGAAGAAGATCCTGTTACGCTTATTTATACCTCCGGTACGACAGGAACGCCCAAAGGGGTGATGCTGAGTCATAAAAACATCATGTACAACGTACGTGAAATCCCGCCATTGATTGCGCTTCAAAGTGATGATGTGTGGGTTTCGATTCTTCCTTCGTGGCATATTTTCGAACGTGCTGCCGAATACGTGGCTCTTTCGCAAGGGTGTTGTACGGTGTATTCGACCATTAAAACTTTTGCAGCCGATTTGGAGCAGTATAAACCTACCATTGTGGCGACGGTGCCCAGACTGTGGGAGTCGATGTACACACGCATTATGACTACACTGGAGAAGAAAGATCCTCAAAAAGCCAAACTTTTTAACAAACTTGTCGCCATTTCAGTCGCCTATCGACATGCGGATCGCGTTTTAAATGATGAACTTCCCTGTTATCAAAAGCGCTCATTGATGCTTACATGTAAAGCTAAAACGGTGGCTTTTGTGACGCGCTTAGTGCTCTATCCACTCTATGTGTTTGCTCAAAAAAAGCTCGCACTCGTTCAAGAAAAATTTGGAGGAAGACTACGTCTTGCCGTCAGCGGTGGCGGTGCTTTGCCTGATTTTTTAGATGCGTGGATTGATGCCATTGGGATTCGCATCGTTAATGCCTATGGTATGACCGAGTGTGCCCCCGTGATCTCAGGGCGTGCTCTTCAATGCAATACCTTCTCAACACTAGGACTTCCTGTTCATAATACAACGCTTAAAATCGTGAACAAAGAGGGTGAGTCATTAGGTACTGGCGAAGTAGGTGAGTTGTGGGTCAAAGGTGAGCAGGTGTTTAAAGGCTATTACCGCAATACCGAAGAGAATGTCAAAAGTTTCAGTGAAGATGGTTTTTTTAAAACAGGCGATCTTGGCAAGCTAACCCTCAAAGGCGAGTTGGTTATCACGGGGCGCTCTAAAGAGATTATTGTCTTAGCCAGCGGTGAAAATGTCGATCCAAGTCGCATCGAATCCACGCTCTCCATGTTGCCATTTATTACCGATGCGATTTTAGTCGGGCATACCAAAAAAGGGTTGGGTGCGCTCATCGTGCCTGATTTTGAAAAACTCAAAGAGTATGTCGCTTTAAATTTTAACAAAGCCGTACACAGCATTGAGCAAGTGATGGAAGATAAACAGATCGTATCAAAAATCAAAAGTGAAATGAATGAGCTTTTACATCAAGGACAAGGGTTCAAGCCTTTTGAGAAGCTGCAAAATATTCACTTTTTAGACCAAGAGTTTACCGTAGGCGAAGAGCTGACCAATACATTTAAGAAAAAACGCCACGTTATCGAGAAAAAATACAAAGAAATCATCGATAAATTTATACATTAAAGCATTTCGTGCCATAATGGTGTCAGAGCCTTTTTAAGGCGCTTTGACAAAGGAGAACGTATGGCAAACGTTACATCGTATGGTGCTGCTTCCATGGTTACGGGTTCGTGTCATCTCTTAGAGATTAACTCCATTAAAATCTTAATTGATTGTGGCATGATTCAAGGGGAGCTGTGGAAGAGCAATTATGAGCCTTTTGGGTTTGAGCCTTCTTCGATTGATTATCTCATTGTAACGCATGCGCATAACGACCACATTGGGCGTGTTCCCAAACTCGTCAAAGAGGGATTTCGTGGTGAGATTATATCCACGGAAGCGACCTTGGATATTGCCTACATTATGCTTTTAGACAGTGCCAATTTATTGCAAGAAGAGTACGAGACAC
>DBTO01000060.1:9377-9787 GCA_002307095.1 Sulfurospirillum sp. UBA1314 | reverse complement strand
GCGCAGAGGGGAAGAGGCAAGTGTGGTTGAGCCTCTTTACACCAAAGAGCATGTTGAACAGGTTTTCACCCACAAAATACGTCGTGTGCAGTACGATGAGGTCATCAAAATCGCCCCTTTTCTCCAAGTCACTTTACACAATGCAGGGCATATTATGGGAAGTGCCTTTGTTGAGATCAATTACGAAGAAGAGAATTTACACAAAAGTGTTGTTTTCTCAGGCGATCTGGGCAGTAAAAATCGCCTCATTATCAATGATCTTAGCCCTATTGCGCATGCCGATGCCCTTTTTATGGAATCGACCTATGGCGACAGAGAGCATCGAGCGCTTTATGAGAGTCTTCAAGAGTTTAAAGATGCGGTGGTTTCGACCCTTAATGATGGCGGAAATATCGTTATTCCTTCCTTTG
>DBTO01000060.1:0-9118 GCA_002307095.1 Sulfurospirillum sp. UBA1314 | reverse complement strand
ATTCCTTCCTTTGCATTGGAGCGAACTCAAGAGATTTTATGGCTACTGCATCAGATGAATCAAGAGGGGCTTTTGCACAATTGTCACGTCTTTTTAGACAGCCCATTAGCCATTGAAGCAACCAAAATCTACCAAAAATACCCTGCACAAATGAACCAAACCGTAGGTTTACATGTAAGCTTAGGCGATGACCCTTTTGCCTTTCCGCAACTCAAACATACACCGCGCCGCAAAGACTCTGTAACGATCAATGATGTCGATAAACGTGCCATTATCATCGCAGGAAGTGGCATGTGTACGGGTGGGCGCGTGTTGCATCATCTCAAACAACGTATCTGGAATCCTAAAAATGCGGTTATCTTTGTGGGATTTCAAGTCAAAGGTACATTGGGGCGTGATATCATTGATAAAGAGCCCTTTATTCGCATTTACGGTGAGGATATCAAGGTACGTGCCAAAATCTATACGATTAATGGTCTCTCAGCCCATGCCGATAGGGCTGATATGCTCGCTTGGGTTAAGCAGATTCAAGGACTTCAAACCATCTATCTGATTCACGGGGAAGTGGACAAAATGGAGCTTTTTAAAGCGTATTTGAAAGAAAACACCGAAAGTAAGGTGCATATTGTCAAAAAAGCAGAAACAATTTACCTTTAAAATTGACAAGGGCGATTTGAAAATGTTATAGTTTACGTTGACTTCGTTTATTGCTTCCTGATAGGGTCTATAAGCTTTAATGCCTTTGTTGCAGATGTCGTAAAATAGCTTTAGAAAGAGTCCTTGAAAATGATTAGAGCGATGTTGTACCGTGTCTCCTTGCTGCAGGCTTTAGCCGTGATGATTATTATCTCACTGCTGTTGCCGCTACCTCTTGTTGTGTTAACGTATGTCAATAGTACCTACAAAAATAAACAAGAAACGTTTACCGCACTCAACACCAAAAAATTCAATCTCTCTTCTGCTATTTTTATCGAATCTTTATGGAACTTTTACCCCGAACTAGGGCAAAAAATGCTTGATCAACTCCTGCTTGATCCGAGTGTTCAGTTTGTGTATGTCAAAGACAGTGACGATAAGCTTTTTTTAGGATGGGACAAGAAAGAGAAGATTTCCAACAACGATGACACACTCTTTTTAAATAAGATATTGGAAAAAGATGGCGTGATGATTGGCACAGTGGAAATGGGCTTTAAACGTCAAAATCTTGTGGATTCTATACTCTCCGATATGGCGCTTTTTGGTGGCATGATCTTTTTGCAACTGCTTCTTTTAATTGCAGTGATTGCGTGGATTTATTACTATAAAATTATCCGACCGATTCGCCGTTTGGTGGAGCACTCAACTCTTTTAGCACAGCAGAAACTGGATGAGCCTTTTCTTTGGGATGAAAACGACGAGATTGGAACCCTTGGCTTTGCACTGGATAAGACACGTATCAAGCTCAAAAGCTTTTTTGAAACACTCAAACATGAAAATGAGATACTTGATGAAAAAGTAAAACAGCGCACCAAAGAGCTTGAAGATGCGAGTCGCTATAAGTCTGAATTTTTAGCCAACATGAGCCATGAAATTCGTACACCCATGAATGCCATTATGGGAATGTCGCATTTGATGAGTAAAACAGCGATGAATACAGTGCAAGCAAGTTACGTAGGAAAAATCAAAGAGGCTTCTTCGGTTCTGCTTCGTATTATCAACGATATTTTGGATTTTTCCAAAATTGAAGCGGGCAAAATGGAGGTTGAATCCATCGCCTTTGATCTGCACAAAGAGCTTAAAAAAAGCTGCTCGATCTTCTCCGTACTTGCCAAAGAGAAGGGAATCGATTTTCAGTGTGACTTTGTGGAAACCAACCGCTTTTTTAAGGGCGATCCGTGCAAATTGATGCAGATTGTCAACAATTTTTTAAGCAATGCGATTAAATTTACCAAAGAGGGCGCTGTTTTTTTAAGTGTTGAAGAACAAATACATATTGAGCATACGAGTACGCTTACCTTTCACGTCAGAGACAGTGGCGTAGGCATCGCTCAAGAGAAACAATCCCTTTTATTTAAGGCGTTTGGTCAACTAGACGCCTCCATTACGCGTAAACACGGTGGAACGGGGCTTGGGCTTTACATCTGCACACAGCTTGCTGAAATGATGCAAGGACGCATTAGCTTAGAGAGCGAAGAGGGCAGAGGCAGTCTTTTTAGTTTGACCGTGACACTTCCTTTAGCCAAAGGGGTCGAAGTACAGCAAGAAAACGGCAAAAGTGGGTATGCACCCCTCTCTATTTTGGTCATTTCTGATCAGAAAAAAGTGAGTGAAGCGCTGTGCGATATGATTCGCTCTTTTGGTTTTTTTGTAACAGCCTGCAAAAGCAGTGATGCGATTGCCTCTAAAATTCAAGCGCATGATGAAGTGTTTCATGTGGCGATTTTAGAGTATGAACTTGGCAAAAAAACCAATGGAATAGCACTTTACACACGCTTATTGGATACCCTTGGATTTGAAGCGCTACCGCCTTTTTTAATGATGGTTTCAAACAGTGATGAAGATCTCCAAGCGCGTATTTTAAGCACGGGTGTACACGCCGTTTTGAAAAAACCGATTAATCCTTCGATGCTTTATGATGAATTGGTTAGCGTATGTCCCATTAATGTTTCAACGCCACTGTTTGATTCTTCCAAGATTGATCTCTCTTCTAAACGTATTTTGATTGTGGAAGACAATGACATTAACCTTGAAGTTGCGACCTACCTTCTCAAAGAGACGCATGCGCAAGTTTTCACGGCACGTAATGGCTTGGAAGCGGTCACGATGATCCAAGGGCAGATGCACCCGTTTGATCTGATCTTGATGGATGTACAGATGCCGATTATGGATGGTTTTGAAGCCACGCGCATGATCCGCAATGAGCTTAATGTCCTAACACCGATTGTCGCGATGACCGCCAATGTGATGATTCAAGATATTGAAAAATGTCTTGGTGCAGGAATGGATGCGCACATTGGAAAACCTTTTGAAGTGGAAGATTTTTATGGCACACTCTTAGAAGCTTTACATGTAAACATTCCAACTCCTCCCAAACAGACTTTAACTGTTGTGAAAGAGCACTTGGCACTTTTTGCGAAAGATGAAGCGATTAAACGATTGGGAGGCAAAGAGGCGCTATGGCAAAAACTCTTTGTAAGTTTTTTTAAAACGTATCTAGAGCTTCCCCAAAAGCTTCATCTTCTCATTGAGAAGCAAGAGATGAACACACTCATCGATTATGTACATACCAATAAAGGACTGTGTGGAACCATCGGTGTGGAGCGTTTAGAACAGAGCCTTAGTGCGCTAGAGCAGTGTTTAAAAGAGTACCATCGTTTCGACAATCTTCCCTTAGAGAGTGTTCTTTGTGAGCATGAGGCACTGATGAGTCTGTTGCGTGATACATATGAAAAACGCCAGCCGCAGAGCGATGAAATAAGTCCTCAACCCTTGTTTTCGATGGATGAAAAAAAGGCGTTTGAGTGCTCGTTGATTGAGCTTCAAACAGCACTCACGCTCTCCAATGTCTCTAAAATCAATCTTCTGTTAGACACATTAGCTCAGCATGATGATATTGCAAAGAGTGAAACCTTTAAAACGCTTCTTTTAGCGTGCAAACAGTTTGATTTTGAAGCAGCATTGCACCATTTGGAGCGCTTAAGTGAGGAGATAAGTAATGGCTAAAATTTTGATCATCGATGATACTCCTGAATACATTGAAATGCTCAGTTCCATTTTGAGTGAATATGAGATTTATGCTGCAAAAGAGGGTAAAAAAGGGCTTGCTTTAGCTGAAATGGTCATGCCCGATCTGATTTTACTCGATATCAACATGCCTCTTATGACGGGCTATGAGGTGTGCCGTAGGCTCAAAGCCATGGACAAGGTTCACGCCATTCCTGTTATTTTTCTCACCGCTAATGAGGGGAGTAATTATGAAGAGATTGGGTTTAATTTGGGTGCAGTGGATTTTATCTCTAAGCCTTTTCATGCAGGACTTTTAAAGTCAAGAGTCAAGACGCACGTCTCTTTATACCAACTGCAATGCAATCTCCAAAGTCAAGTGGAGAGTCAAACCGAAGAGATTCGCAAACTCAATTTTGAAATGACATATCTTGCTGCTTCGATCGCCGAGCTCAAATCCAAAGAGACAGGCGAACATCTCAGGCGTGTGGCTGAATTTTGTTACCTTTTTTGCAAGTTTTTAGGTAAAGATGAAACCGAATGCGAGAAGATTAAAATGGCTGCAGTGCTCCATGATATCGGCAAAGTAGGCATTAGCGATGAGATTTTGAACAAACCTTCTGCCCTTGATGCGCAGGAGTGGAAGATTATGAAAACGCACTCTTTGCTTGGCTATGAGATGTTGGTTGACTCGGAGTTTGAGTTGATGCAACTCGCCGCGGTGATTGCGCTTGAGCATCATGAACGCTGGGATGGAGAAGGGTACCCTTATGGAAAAGAGGGCGAAACGATCTCTTTGATTGGACGAATTTGTGCTGTTGCAGACGTTTTTGATTCGCTTTTGGACAAGCGTGCTTATAAAGAACCATGGGAAGAAAAAGCGGTGAGAGACTATTTTATCATGATGCGCGGAAGCCAGTTTGACCCTCAGATTACAGACATTTTACTGGAAAATTTTGATATGTTCATCTACACATGGAAAGCACTTAAACGACCGAGGAGTAAACGGTGAAACACTTTTTACTCATGGCTTTTCTTTCTTTGAGCCTATGTGCGGAAGTTTTCAAGGTCTACACGGAGCAAAATCCACCGTTTAACTACGGAAGCCCCAATCACATTCAAGGCAGCTCTACACTTTTGCTCAAACAGCTGTTTGAAAAAAATGCACACCAGTTTGAGGGCAATACCATCTCGTTGATTCCGTGGGCAAGAGGGTACTACGATGTCTTACATGTAAAAAATACCATGCTGTACAGTATGGCACGCACACCTGATCGCGAAGCCCTTTTTGCATGGGTTGGACCTATTGGAAAATTGCGCATTGGGATATTGGCTAAAAAAAGTCATCATGTTGTGATTACCTCTGCCAAAAGTGCAGCACAGTATAAAATAGGGACGATTCTTAATGCCGCCGCAGAACAGTTGATGCTCAAAGAAGGGTTTGATATTCAAACCTTTGATCGTTTTAACAGCCTCGAATCCCAACTTAAAAAACTCAAAGATAACCGTATTGATTGTTTTGCTTCCAATATCGATGCGATGGATCAGATTATTAAAGATATGGGTGGCGATGTGTCTGAATACGAAGTGGTTTATTTGCTTCAAGAGAGTGATCTCTATTTTGCTTTTAATAAAGAGACCAATCCTCAAACCATCGCAACACTCAACGAAACGCTCAAAACCCTCTTAAAATAGCACTAAAATTTTCTTTAGAATTTTTTTAACTGAAGTAGAGTATAGTTCAAAAAAGTATGAAAGGAGCAATCATGAACGTTAATGCTACGTCGATGACCGCCATGTCCAACTGGATGAACAACAGCGCTCAAAATGTCGCCAATGTCAACACCGATAATTATAATGCCACACAAACAACGATTTCAGATCAAGGTAACGCAGTGGTCGCTCAAAGCAGTAAAACGAATAACAGTACCGATCTTGCAACCGAATTTACCGATCAAATTGCACTTGAAACAAATTTTGAAGCCAATGTCGACACCATCAAAACTCAAAATGAAATGCTTGGAAGCCTCTTGGATATGAAGGCGTAATGAGATAATTACCATCGCATCGCACTAAGAAAAGTGACGATACGATGATCTTTTCCCCTTATGCTAGTAGAGGGAGAGAGGAGAGGAACATGCTTGATTGGCTTTAGCGTTAATCACCAAGTTCATTGAGCTCTTTCACTAATGTTTTTGATATGAGTTCTATATCTTGCGGCTCATCTTCAGCATTCCATTTAAAAAGCCCAATTTCTGTATTGAGGGTAAATAGGCGGTAAAACTGTCTTCTTTACCCTTATATTGCTTCAATTTTTAGTGTTCACTCGAGTATTTATTATCTACTGTTTTACTGCTATAAACCAATAGAACTAACAAAATCAATGCACCCAGATAAGGGATGAATGTAATTAGTTGCCACCAACCACTCATACCAGCATCATGAAGCCTTCTTGTTGCTAAACTAATAGATGGAATAATCACAAAAAGCGCATACACCAGAACAAGAATTTTAGATACTAAAGATAAAATAATAATAACAATGAAATTAACAAGAGCGAAACTCCAGTACTCTCTTCTTTTAGCAATTCCATCAAAATCAAAAACTTTTTTGAAAGCCACCGTATAATAATTTAAAAAATCCATTCGCACTCCTTATGCTTTATAGTATATATAAATTTATATGAAAAAAGTAAAAAATTCATTCAAAGTATCCTGTAAGCTTTATTTCCCAAAATAAATTTATTCTAAGAATTGTGCTTGTGAAAAATCTAGTCGATAACTAAAACCAACTTCACCGTTATAACTACCTGCAGAGATAAAGTATGGATGTCTTTTCACCAAGTCTTCAAAATTTCCTTTTTCAGAAATTCTTGTTGACACTTGATTTTCTTTACTTACAGAATAAAAAGGCCATATAATGACATTTTCATCTGCATCGCTAAATTTAAAATTATTCGAGTCGTTTTGCATAGTTAACATGGAAAACTTTTTCTTGGGCATATGCGTTTTATCATCTTGATAGGTTGAAACTTTAACAATTAAAGAAGAATCTAGTTTTGGATGAGAAAATTTATAAAAACCATCTTTTGCAATATGTGCATTTTGATAGTCTCCGACAGAATAACCACTTGCGGCACAACTAGCAAACACTATTGCAAAGAACAATAGCAGACTTGAATAAATAACTTTTTTCATTGAATATCCTTAAAATTTAATGCTCTGTAATGCTAAAAAAGGCATCTAAATACGTCTCTTAGATTGAGTTTGTTTTTTAATTATTTAATACAAAAATACTACGCGACCATTGGCTAAAAAGCTTTGTATATAAACGTTCTGGGGAACCTGGATATAATGGCATACCATTAAGGGTACTTGGACAGTCTTTATCCGAAAGACGTGTAGTTTTTAAAAGCTTCGCATCTTTTGTCGAATATAATGATATAACTACGGATGCTTCATCCATATAATGTTTATTACAATTTATACCGAGTGGATCAGTCCATGTTTCTACACGAGAATATATGACATAATCACTATTATTTAACGCAGCATTTTCGAGAGCTTCTTTTTCAGATAAGATTTTGTTTTCCAAAATAACATGAGGGTTCCCACCTTTTAATTGATCAAATGCTATATTTATGGCAGATAACCCACTGCCTATTGCTACTTCTTCGCCATATATTAAAGAAAGATATGTCTTTTTCATTCCATCCCCACCATTAACTAAATAAATAGAACTCTCTTTGGTTAATAATTGACTCTTATCTAAGTCAGTTCCGTTGATAGTCTTTACACTTGAATGAAGAGTTCCACATCCGATAAAAACTAAAGCAATTATTATTGCTATAGCCAAGCTCTTGAATTTATTTTTCATTTTTTTCCTTTTGGATTGATTTTATAATTACGGGACAAATGTGAGGATAGTGCCTGTTCTAGCCGCTTCAGTCGTTAATTCTTGGCTATTTGCCATACCAATAACACAAACAAAAATGCCTTTTAGCTCATTATTTTGATACAAGCTAAACGTATGTGAGATTAGTGCTTCTAGCTTATCTGGATTGGGACAGTACACACTCACATTTTTTGGATCAGATTTTATAAATGTTGCAAACTCTTTAGAAAACCCACCATCATTTCCAGCTGTTTTGATGGCAGTAATTTCCATGGCATCAGCAAGAGGACCGCGCGAAGGTATCATAGAGATGTTCATTTCAGGTCCAGGGCATTTAGTCAATGCTGTTTTGACAACGTCATTGTCCGAGAGATTTTTACTCGCAACACATGCTTGAAATACCAATGGCACAAGTGCCAACAAAAGTAATTTCATATATTTCATATTTTTCCTTAGTTCTAATTTGTCTTTACATGTAAAGATTTATTTTTTTATCTTTGATGTCTCTTCGTCCTTAATTATTTTCCACTTACCAGCTTTGAGAGTAAGTTTAAATTTGTCTACGGTGTCATCTCTACTTGTATTTGTATCAATATTATAAAGCCAACTACATTCAATATTGAAGTCTATATTTTGATTGTCAATCCATTTTGTATGTTGAACAGAACAATTATAAGAGTACTCTTGTGTAAAGATTCTGGTGATTTTATTTTTATCGAAAGAGTAAACGCTAATACGAGGGGGCGAAGACGCATCACCAAAATATTCAGTTGCAAAATACTTTCTATTTGGAGAAAGATATGTCATCCCATCAATAGAAGTTACTTTGCCATTATTAAGATTTAATACATAATGTACCCATGAATCAGGTACAAAATCACTATAAATTAAATATTTTTCTTTGAAAAAACAACCTTTGATAGTATAAACCAAAGTTTTAAATTCATCATCATTTTCTACATATTCATCTTTTAATTCTATCTTTTTCCCATTCAATAATTTGATTGTCTTTACGTCCTTTTCTTTAATAAAAAAATCTTTACATTCTTCAAGTTGAGAAAAATTTGCATCATTATCAAAGTCATAAGGCTTGGCATATACCGAAAAACTCATAGTTATGTTTAATAAAGCAATAATAAGTAATTGCCTCATTTTTTCAATCCTTGCTGATAAGGTGTATCTTCAAGTTTCTCATATTTACCAACATTCACTGGTTGATCGCCATTAGTAGGAACGGGATTGATATATTTTGTTACATCATAACCTTCTCCCTGTATAATACCAAAGTGTAAATGTTTTGGATATGATTCTGGACCTTTATTGCCTGAGCCTCCTTCAACTATGATAGGTTGCCCCTCTTGAACTATAGCTCCCTTTTCCACTAATAATTCACTTGCATGTAAGTATTCTGAAGTGTAACCTGTATCTGGATGATAGATACGAATATAATTTCCATTTCCATTTTTTTGCCCAGCATTGCCACTTTCTAAAACAATACCATCGCCCGCAGCAAAAATTATTG
>DBTO01000112.1 GCA_002307095.1 Sulfurospirillum sp. UBA1314 | reverse complement strand
CGATGCGAGATGGAATTCCATCAAAGCCGTCAAAGAGGGCAAAATCTTTCTCGTTCCCAAAGTGCCGTTTAACTGGATCGACCGACCACCTTCGTTTATGAGGCTTTTGGGTGTAAGGTGGCTGACGCATATTTTTTACAATACACCCAATTCGGAGCAGTTTGCGCAAGAGATGCGTGAGTTTTACAAACTCTTTTTGAACATCGATCTCACAGAGCAGCAGATTCATGAAATTTCGGGCGTGCTATGAAAAACTCGTTTCTTTTTGGCATGATGATCGTTATGTTGGGGGCAAGTTTGCTGATTTCACTTGCTCTTGGGCGCTATGAAATTGACCTTGGCACACTGACGCAGCTGCTCTCATGGAAAGTGTTGAACATCGGCACGGCTCCCAAAGAGGTGATGTTGCTGTCTAACATCGTGTTTGACATTCGTCTGCCACGCATTTTAGCGGTCATTTTAGTGGGCGCTGCGCTCTCGGTTTCAGGTGGGGCGTTTCAAGCGATGTTTGTGAACCCTCTGGTATCTCCTGGCATTTTGGGCGTACTGGCTGGCGCTTCGTTTGGCGCTGCCCTTGGCATTATGATCTCTGATAGTTGGTTTGGCGTGCAACTCTTCTCGTTTACCTTTGGGTTTGTTGCGGTTCTAGTCGCCCTTGGTGTGGCGAAGATTTACGGCAGGAGTGGCTCACAGACGATCCTTTTAGTCCTTGGTGGCGTTATCTCTAGTTCACTTTTTTCCGCACTGCTTTCGACGGTGAAGTATGTTGCCGATCCGTACAACAAGCTTCCGACGATTGTCTACTGGCTGATGGGCTCTTTCAGTGCGGTCGATATGAAAACACTCTCTGGCGTTGCCATTCCTCTGATTTTTAGCACCATTGCCCTTTCGTTAATGGGCAAATACCTCAATGTTTTAAGTTTGGGGGATGAAGATGCGAAGGCGCTTGGCGTGCGTGTCATTTGGGTGCGCAACAGTGCGATTTTACTCGCCACTTTGCTTAGTACTTTGACCGTGGTCGTTGCAGGAATGATCGGCTGGGTGGGGCTTATCATCCCTCATATCGCACGCTTTTTGGTGGGGGCAGATAACCGTGTTTTACTTCCGATGTGCGCTCTTTTGGGTGCGACCTTTCTCATCATCGTGGACACTTTATGTCGTACCTCGATGAGCGTGGAGATTCCCATCGGGATTGCGACATCGCTCATTGGTATTCCCATCTTTGTTTTTGCGCTGAAAAATGCGAAAAAAGGATTTGCATGAGTTTTTACAGCGCGGAAAATCTTTACTTTTCCTATAACAGCACGCCGATTTTACAAGGGGTGGATCTTCGCATCGAGGAGGGCTCCATCGTCTCGCTTTTAGGACCCAATGGAACGGGGAAAAGTACGCTGATGAAACTTTTTTTAGGACTTTTAAGCCCTAAAAGCGGTGAAGTGCTCTTAAAAGGAAAGCCGTTACAGAGTTATTCGATCAAAGAGAGGGCTTTACATGTAAGCTATGTTCCGCAAAGTACGCAAGTTGCCTTTGCGTTTTGCGCACTCGACATTGTCATGATGGGGCGCATCGCTTTTGAGTCGTGGTTTCAAAAACCAAGTAAAGAGGACAGGGACTTAGCACGCGCTGCGATGGAGCGACTGGGCATTGTGCATCTGGAGAAGCGCACCTTTCAAACGCTCAGTGGCGGTGAAAAGCAGTTGGTTTTAATCGCCCGTTCTTTAGCGCAAGGGGCAAAGATTTTGGTTATGGATGAGCCTGTTTCGGGGCTAGACTATGGCAATCAACTGCGCCTTTTGGAGACGATCTTGAAGCTCTCCAAAGAGGGCTACACCTTTTTAAAATCAACCCATTTTCCTGAACATGCGCTCATGCTGGGTGGTTACACCTATGCGCTGAAAAACGGGCATATCTTAGCGCATGGGCTTACATGTAAAACGATTACACAAGATCTTATTAATGAGCTTTACCACACAAACATCGAGCTTAAACAGACGGTTTGCGGCTATCCTGTCTGCATTCCTTCGTTTGTGCATCATACTAAAGCGTAGGAGGTCGGTTGGATTTTGGAAAAGGGCAGGCGTATCGTTATATAAAATAAAATATCGTGTTTGAAAAAAGATACTTAAGGGAGAGAAAATGAAATTTAGAATTGGTGCAGCACTCTCGTTGATCACCGCATCCGTGTTGATGGGTGAGACATTTGAGCTTGGGAAAATTGAGGTCAGTGATGCTAAGGAGATTGGGCAATCTTCAACAACTACGGTGTTAGATTCGCAAACGATGCAAGATTTGGAGCGTACAACCGTGGTGGATGCGCTAAACACACTCTCAGGGGTTAACATTCAAAATGGTGGTGGTAGAAACGAGCAGATGATTATGCTCAGAGGTTTTGATGTCAAGCATGCCCCTTTGTTTATTGATGGTATTCCCATTGCGGTACCGTATGATGGTTATGTCGACTTTAGTCGTTTTACGACCTATGATCTTTCTCAAATTGAGGTGAGCAAAGGCCTAACTTCGGTACTTCTTGGACCCAATACTTTTTCTGGTGCGATCAATATGGTCACCAAAAAACCAACCAAAGAGTTTGAAGGCGAAGTGGGTGCAGGTGTTTTTAGTGGTAGTGGAAAAGATGGTTATATTACTGCTGGAACAAACCAAGGAAACTATTATGGCATTGTCTCCCTCTCTGGATCGAGTCGCGATAATTATCCACTCTCCGATGATTTTCCAAGCAATATCAAATACGAAGATGGCGGCAGTCGCAATAACTCTTCGGCGAAAGATAATAAGGTAAATCTCAAAGTAGGTTACACGCCCAACTCAACCGATGAATACTCATTAAATTACATCAAGCAACATGCAACCAAAGATGTCCCTGTTTATTCAGGCATCATTGATGGAACGGTCATCGCAGATAATATTACAGGAAAAGCCGGTGGAACGGTACACTTTTGGAAATGGGATTATTGGGATAAAGAGAGTGTTTATTTCCTCTCTAAAACCGATTTTGACACATGGTATGTTAAAACGAGACTCTATTACGATCAGTTCAAAAATAAACTCGATATGTATACCAACAGTTCGTATACAACCTTAGCCAGTGCCTCCACACCGTATGATGAGAACACCAAGGGTGCTTCTGTTGAGACAGGACTAAGACTTTTTGAAGCCGATACCTTGAAATTTGCACTTCATCATCAAATCGATACCCACAAAGAGCTTTCTACGCCAACCTACACGATGCAAGATGAGATCTCTTCGTTTGGGGCTGAGTACAAAAAAGCGCTCTTTGGCAATACAGCGTTGATTTTTGGGGCAAGTTATGATTGGGAAGAGGCACAAAAAGCACCTAATACCAACTATGGAACAACAGGCGTCACGTATACAAAAGGGGCTGCTAGCAATGCGGGAGGTACGACGATTACCAGTTATACCACACAAAAAGACTTTGAATTAGGCGATGCGAACGCGTTTAATCCGATGATCAAACTGGAAACTAAAGTCGATGAGAGTGCTTCGGTGTACGGCGGAATTTCCAAAAAGAGTCGAATTCCCTCCATCAAAGATCGTTACTCCTATAAGTTAGGCAATTATGTTCCAAATCCTGACTTACAAGAGGAGAGCATTGTCAATTACGAAATTGGTGGTACCAAATCGTTTGAGCTTATCACCTTTAAAGCCGCACTCTTTTATGCAGATATTGAAGACTATATCCAAAATGCGTATGTGCCTATTTGGTATAACAAAGGAGCGACCCACACCCAACAGCAACAGCTTCAAAATATCGGCGAAGTGAGTGAGAAAGGGTTTGAACTCGAAGCGTCATTTATGCTCTCCGATAGCCTCTCCTTTGATGGAAGTTACACGCGTCTTGATATGCAAAATGAGAGCGATAGTAACGTCAAAATCACCGATGTTCCCAAACATAAGTTTTTTGCTTCAACCAAATATGAGTTTAATAAATCACTGGCGTGGATACTCTCTTTTGAGTATGATTCAGAGCGCTTGACAAGCTATGTGCTTTCTAACAGCAACGTCTATTATTCATCTGGCGATGCTTCGATTTGGGGAACCAAAGTAGTCTATAAACCAACCAAAGAGTTAGCATTAGAAGTCGGCGTGAAAAACCTTTTTGATGAGAATTATTACGTTAATTACGGCTATCCTGAAGCGGGTCGTATCTTTTACAGCAACGTAAAATACAAATTCTAAATCTTTACATGTAAAACCATTCAGAGAGTATTTAAGCTCTCTGAACGCCTCTTTACAATATGCTTAATTTGCATATTTAAGTTAAAATTAAGTATTAAAACTACATCTATTCTTAAACCTTCAAATTAATATTTCTGTGTTACATTTCTATTGTGGTAAACAACCGTTTACTGATTCACGTTGTGTTGTTCATGGTATTTTGCTTACGGGTTAAGCGAACATAGGTATCGTGGAAGATCATATTAGCACGCTTAATAGACTTTCATTTTCATACTTCCCTGTTATTTTTATACTATCAACACCTTACCTTACGTTTACATGTAAAGATTTTGCATGTAAACGTATTATCCATGAGGAAGGAGTTTAGGATGAATATGCGTCGCAGTTTTTTAAAAACGGCTGTGCTGGGTTCTGTTGGTGTCACCGTTGGTGCTACTACGCTTGTATCGGGTGAGAAGGTAGTGGTTTCTTCAGGAGGCGTCGTTAAAGGAAAATCTCCGAAAAAAGAGATTACCTATACTAAAACGCAAAAATGGGAAGACTATTATAAGTCTGCTCTGTGAGAAAGGAGAGATCAATGAGTGAATTAAATGCAAAAGTAGGGCGAAGAAGTTTCCTTAAAATGGCAGCCATTGCAGGTGCTTTTGGAGCAACGGCTGGATTTGCCAGTGAAAAAGTAACGCGTCCTGCAACCGAGGAAGAGGTAAAAAATCCTTACCCAGGTTCAAAAATGGTTAAAACCATCTGTAACGTCTGTTCGGTTGGTTGTGGCGTTTTAGCAGAAGTACACAATGGTGTTTGGGTTCGCCAAGAAGTGGCACAAGATCACCCACTAAGCCTCGGTGGACACTGCTGTAAAGGTGCTGGCATGATCGATATGATCCGCTCCGATGTCCGTGTCAAATACCCGATGGAAAAAGTCGGTGGTCAATGGAAACGTATCTCTTGGGAAGATGCTTACACAAAAATTGGCACACAACTTAAAGCCATTCGTGAAAAACACGGCCCTGATGCTGCTATGTTCTTAGGTTCGGCTAAAATGAGCAATGAGCAAGCGTACTACCTTCGCAAATTTGCCGCATTTTATGGTACCAACAACATCGATCACCAAGCACGACTTTGTCACAGTTCAACCGTAACGGGTGTTGCGAATACCTTTGGTTATGGTGCGATGACGAATCAACTAGGAGATATTCAAAACTCCAAAGCAGTGCTCATTATGGGTGCAAACCCAGCCGTAGCGCATCCTGTAGGTTTCCAACACTTTTTAAAAGCCAAAGAGCGTAGCAACACAAAGTTGATTGTGGTTGAGCCTCGCTTTACGAAAACGGCAGCGAAAGCGGATATGTACGTGCGTTTACGCTCCGGTACGGACATCGCGTTTATCTACGGTATGATTCATTTGATTTTGAAAAACGGTTGGGAAGATAAAAAATATTTGCAAGACCGTGTGTATGGCTACGAAGATGTTTTCAAAGAGTCTGAAAAATGGACACCCGATGTGGTTTCAAAAGTGACAGGCGTGAGCGAAGAAGAGCTTTACCAAGTCACTAAAAGTTTTGCAAGCACAAAACCGGGTTGTTTGGTCTGGACGATGGGTTGGACGCAACACAGTATTGGTACAAGTAACACACGTGTAGGACCAATTTTACAGATGATTTTGGGAAATATGGGTGTTGAAGGCGGTGGCTGTAATATTCTAAGAGGACATGATAATGTTCAAGGTGCCTCTGATATGGGCTGTTCTTCTGAGACACTTCCAGGTTATTACGGTTTGGAAAATGGAGCTTGGGCACATTTCTCTCGTGTGTGGAAAGTTGAGCCTGATTACATCAAAAGTCGTTTTAAAGCACCTGAAATGATGAACAAAAACGGCTTTACATTGGCGCGTTGGTCTGAGGGTGTCATGAAAAATGACGCGATTTACAACGCAGGAACCGATCTGAAAGCCCTTGTGGTGATGGGTTGTGGTATTACCTCTACGGCACAATTGCAAGAGGTTAAAAAAGGACTCGATAATATCGAACTTTTGGTTATCACCGATCCGTTTATCAATGATGCGGCTATTTTGACCGATCGTAAAGACAATTTATTTATTCTCCCTGTGGCAACGCAATTTGAGACCAGCGGCTCTGTTACGGCGACAGGTAGAAACGTGCAATGGCGAAGTAAAGTCGTTGAGCCTCAGTATGAGTGCAAAAGCGATGAAAGCATTATGTTTGAGTTTGCGAAACGTTTAGGTTTTTACGATGAATATACCAAAGCCTTAGGCGATGGTAAAGGAAACTTTACGTGGCCAGAAGATGCAACACGTGAAATTGCACGGGGTATTCGCTCCATCGGTATGGGTGGACACACGCCTGAGCGTTTGAAAAAACACCAAGAAAACTGGCATATGTTTGAAGAGGTCAACATCGCGGGTATGGGCCCGATGAAGGGCGAATACTACGGACTTCCATGGCCTTGTTGGAACGAAACTCACAGCGGTAGCCCGATTTTGTACAACGTCAATAAACCTGTCAGCGATGGTGGTATGGGATTCCGTCTGAACTGGGGTGTGGAAAAAGATGGTGTAAGTTTACTTGCAGGTGAGGGCAGTGCTCCTAAGGGCTCAGCTATTGCTACAGGGTACGGACCCTTAACCCTTGAGTTGCTTGAAAAGGCAGGTGCAACCTTCACGGATGAAGAGAAAACAATCGTTGCAGGTAAAAACTTTGCGACCGATCTTAGTGGCATCCTCGTTAAAAAAGGGCTTGCGTTAGGCTTGACACCGTATGGTAATGGAAAAGCGAGAGCCAAAGCGTGGAATTTCCCAGATCAGATCCCAATGCACAGAGAGCCTATTCACTCGCCAAGTGCTGAGATGATCAAAGCGTATCCGACCTATCCGGATAAAAAAGATCATTTTAGGGTTGATACGAAGTATATCTCTGCCCAAACCAGACAAGATTACACGAAAGAGTTCCCACTGATTATGATTACGGGACGTTTGGTGACGCACAGTGGAGCAGGTGCCGAGACGAGAGCGTCCAAATACCTCTCAAAACTCAATCCTGAAATGTTCGTGGACATTCACCCCAATACAGCACTCAATCTTGGTGTGCGTGATGGTGAAATGGTGTGGGTGTACGGTGTTGAGGGAACGCGTATTCGTGTCAAAGCGAAATTCTCACGCACGGTGGATGAAAAAACGATCTTTATGCCATTCCACTATATGGGTCAATTCCAAGGTAAAGATTTGAGTGCAAACTATCCAATCGGAACGAAACCTTACGCAACAGGTGAGTCGGCTAACACGGTGGTTGGTTATGGCTATGATATTATGACGCAAATTCCCGAGACAAAAACGGGTCTATGTCGCATCGAAAAAGCGTAGGGGGAGAGAATGGAATACGCAAGAATGAAATTTTACTGCGATGAGAGCAGATGTATCGAATGTGATGGCTGTAGTGTTGCTTGTGCTGAAGCGCATGAGCTTCCAGTCGGTATCAGTAGACGAAAAGTCGTAACGATCAATGAAGGAATACCTGGTAAAGAGATGAGTACATCCATCGCATGTATGCACTGTACCGACGCTCCTTGCCAACAAGTATGCCCCGTAGATTGCTTCTATATCAGAGAAGATGGTATCGTCTTACATGATAAAAATAAATGTATCGGATGTGGTTATTGTCTTTACGCATGCCCATTCGGAGCACCACAATTCCCAAGAGATGGCGCCTTTGGTGCCAAAGGTGCGATGGATAAATGTACCATGTGTGCCGGTGGTCCATTGGAAACCAACTCCGAAAAAGAGCGACATCTCTATGGTCAAAATAGAATCGCTGAGGGCAAAGTACCCGTGTGCGCAGCGATGTGCTCCACAAAAGCACTCCTTGTAGGTGATGCAGAATCGGTTTCAAACGTCTTTAGAACCCGTGTGATGGCTCGTGGTGGAAAAG
>DBTO01000244.1:4541-5585 GCA_002307095.1 Sulfurospirillum sp. UBA1314 | reverse complement strand
AGGGCACCCCCACAGACAATGGTAAATGGTAAGAGAGTGATTATACAAAGCTATTCCCAAAAGTGACTTAAGAAAAAACGTTGGAACGCAAAGAGAGAGAAATTCTTTAGGCGGCGTTTCGTTTTTACATGTAAAGATTATTTTGCGATAACGAAGGTGCTGTTTTTGATTTGGTAGTGTTGTGTCTCTTTGAGTGGTATGGGAAATGGGGTGGCGACATTGCCCATAAATTCGGGTACGCTGAGGTGGTAGTGGTTGGTGGGGTATTTCTCTTCCAAGAGGACTTTAGCGGAGCCGATGATTTGATTGGCGATCTCTTTGAGAAGATCATCGAGGTCCTCTTCGCAGAGATTTTCTTCAAAAAGAAGGTTTAGTGCGATCTCATCCAACACTTTCTTTTCAAAAAAAAGATACCACGTATGTTCCATTTCATTTTCGATGAGGGCAATGGCGGAACCATAAAAATAGCTTCCTATTTTGGACGCTTTTTGTGGAACTTCACACAAAATGGTTGAGCAGAAATTCTCGGTCGCTTGGATCACAGCTTCTTGCATGGTTTTCCCTTGACGTGAATGGATAAACCATTATAAGTTAAACTCTTTAAATTATGGATTAAATAAAAATTGAGCACGCAATAGCGTTATATTTTTGTTAAAAACGCTACAATGGCGCTTTGATTTTTTACAGAATAAGGGAATTTTATGCACGCAAAAGGGCTTTCACGAGGTCTTAAAAATAGACACGTCCAACTTATTGCACTGGGCGGTGCTATTGGAACGGGTCTTTTTTTAGGGGTTTCTACTACGGTTCAACTCACAGGTCCAGCGGTACTTTTAGGGTACGCGTTGGGGGGATTTATTGCATTTATGATCATGCGTCAACTGGGCGAAATGGTCGTCGAAGAGCCAGTGGCAGGCTCATTTAGCCATTTTGCAAACAAATACTGGCATCCATTCGCCGGTTTTGCTTCAGGCTGGAATTACTGGATACTCTACGTTTTAGTCGGTATGGCAGAACTGACCGCCATTGGTACGTTTGTCCATT
>DBTO01000244.1:3412-4276 GCA_002307095.1 Sulfurospirillum sp. UBA1314 | reverse complement strand
GGGCATCGGCGGCATTTTTCTTTGTTTTAGTGAATCTTGTCAATTTAGTGAATGTTCGCATTTACGGTGAATTTGAGTTTTGGTTTTCCATCATCAAAGTAGCAGCCATTATCGCGATGATCGCATTTGGAAGTTACTTGCTGATCAGTGGAAACGGTGGTGAAACAGCGCACTTTAGCAATCTTTGGGCGTTAGAGGGTGGATTTTTCCCTCATGGCATCCAAGGCTTTTTAATGGCGATGGTTTTCATCATGTTCTCGTTTGGTGGATTGGAGCTCATCGGCATTGCAGCTGCTGAGACGGACGATCCAAGCCATACGATCCCACGAGCGACCAACCAAGTCATTTACCGAATCTTGATCTTTTACATCGGCGCACTGGCGATCTTGCTCTCACTCATGCCATGGATGAATATGACCAAAGACGTGACACCGTTTGTGATGGTTTTTAGCAGTCTCAATGAAAATTTCATCGCGCATGTGCTCAATGCCATCGTACTTACCGCCGCACTTTCGGTCTATAACAGCGGTGTTTACTCCAACTCACGTATGCTCTTTGGTTTAGCCTCACAAGGCAATGCACCTAAGATGCTGATGAGCTTAAACGCTAAAGGTGTACCTGTCAATGCGGTGCTTTTCTCAGCGCTCATTACAGGACTGTGTGTCGTGCTCAACTACTTTATGCCCGAAGATGCGTTTAAATTTTTGATGGCATTGGTCGTTTCAGCACTTGTCGTCAACTGGTTTATGATCAGCTTTGCACACCTCAAATTTCGCTATGCGAAGATCAAAGAGGGTGTCGAGCCTAAATTTAAAGCATTTTGGTTTCCTGTGGGCAACATCATCTGCCTTCTTTTCTTTGTGA
>DBTO01000244.1:0-3169 GCA_002307095.1 Sulfurospirillum sp. UBA1314 | reverse complement strand
TGATTTTGGTCATTATGCTTTTCATCGATGGCATTAATGTCTCGGTTTATCTCATCCCTGCATGGATTGCACTCCTTGCTGTTGGGTATAAACTCTCTCGCAAATAATTCAAAACTCTTTACATGTAAAACGTTTTACATGTAAAGAGCTCTTCTTGTGTTAACCCACTCTTTAAATGGTTTATTAAGAGGGGTTCGAGTAAAATCTAACATCTTATAATTAAAGTTGGCATATTCGATGTTGGTGGGGCTTGCGTTCTTTGGTATTTTAGTAGGATTTTCGTCTGGTTTTTTTGGTATCGGTGGCGGTACCATTTTAGTCCCAGCGCTCATCTATTTTGGCTATGATATTAAGATGGCGATTGGCATTTCGGTGATGCAGATGATTTTCAGCTCTATGTTTGGCTCGTATCATAACTATAAAGCAGGAAGTTTAGCGCTTAAGAGTGGCATTATCTTAGGAATTGGCTCTTTTATCGGCGCTGCTTTTAGTGGCATGATCGTCGACGCACTGCCCCATTTAGCACTTTTAATACTTTTTGCGGTGATTTTACTGCTTTCTATTTATAAAATGTTTACCGCAAACCTTGAGCCAAAACTTCACCCCAACGAATCCATCGTTTTGCTTCTGCTGATCGGCGTCGTTGTGGGCGCACTTTCCATTAGCACGGGAACGGGTGGGGCTATTTTTCTAACCCCCGCTTTGGTCGGCTTCTTAGGCTGGGACATTAAAAAAGCGGTGGGAACGACCCTCTTTTTTGTGATTTTTGGCTCTATTTCAGGCTTTATCAGTCTTTCGCTACACGGCTATGTGGATTATGCGGTGGGGGCTGCGATTGGTGTTGGTTCAGTGATTGGTGTTTATTTTGGCGTTAAACTATCGCAACGCATCGAAAAAAAGATGCAAAAACGCGCATTGTTGATCTTGTATACGGTTATGTTTTTATTAACCCTCAATAAAATTTTAAGTGAGATGAATGTCCTATGATAAAAATTTACGGCGCTAGAGAGAATAATCTTAAAAATATCAACCTAGAAATTCCCAAAAACAAACTCGTGGTCTTTACGGGGCTTAGCGGAAGTGGCAAAAGTACCTTGGCGTTTGATACGCTCTACGCCGAGGGTCAACGTCGTTACATCGAGTCGCTTTCCTCGTATGCCAGACAGTTTTTGGATCGTGTGGGAAAACCCGATGTCGATAAAATCGAAGGCTTAACCCCTGCCATTGCGATCGACCAAAAAACAACAAGCAAAAATCCACGCTCCACGGTGGGAACCATCACAGAAATTTATGATTATCTGCGTCTTCTTTATGCGCGTGTTGGAAAACAGCACTGTCATTTGTGTGGCAAGGAGATTTCCCAAATGTCCGTAGCCGACATCATCGAGCAGGTTTTAAAACTGCCTCCTGAAACCAAACTTTCCATCTTAGCACCACTCGTGCGCGAGAAAAAAGGAAGTTTTGCCGACATGATCGAGTCGCTTCGTCACAAAGGGTACGTGAGGGCACTCGTCGATGGCGTTATGGTGCGTTTGGATGAAGAGATCGAGCTTTTGAAAACCAAAAAACATACCATTAAAGTCATCATCGACCGTGTGGTGGTGCGTGATGAAAACAGAGACCGAATCGCTACGGACATTGAAAAAGCGCTTTTGGAGAGTTATGGCGAAGTCGAACTGGACATCTCCAACGCCGAAGAAGTGGGGCTTGCAACCTCTCACATTCACTACAGTGAGCATTTGGCGTGTTTTGATTGTAAGATCAGTTTTGAGCCGCTTGAGCCGCTCTCATTTTCGTTTAACTCACCCAAAGGTGCCTGTCCAACGTGCGATGGTTTGGGTATTCGCTATACGTTGGATTTGAAGAAAATCATCAATGAACATGTGAGCATCGAAGAGGGTGCAATTAAAATCTTTTACGGCTTTAATAAAAGCTTTTATGCTAAATTCTTACAAGCGTTTTGTGAAGCGGCAGGGATTAATACCAAAATACCGTATGAAGAGTTGGAAGAGTTCCACCAAAAAGCCATTTTGCACGGTGGTGTCGAAGATGCGACCTTCTTTTGGAAAAAACATAAACTAACCCGTAAATGGGAAGGTGTCATCAAAATCGCTTACGATATGCTCAAAGATGAAAAAGAGCTTGGCGATTACATGAGCGAAAAGACGTGCGACACGTGTGGTGGGTATCGTCTGAAAAAAGAGAGTTTAGCGGTTCGCTTGGCAAAGAAAAACATCGCCGATATTTTGGAGCTTCCGATCGATCAGTGTTTGGCTTTTTTCCAAGATGAGAAAAACTTTGCTTCAATGAAAGCTCAACACAAGATGATTTCAGAGCCTATTTTAAAAGAGATCAAAGAGCGTCTGTTTTTCTTATTTGACGTGGGTCTGGGTTACATCAGCCTTGGGCGCGATGCACGAACGATCAGCGGTGGTGAGGCGCAACGCATTCGTATCGCTTCGCAGATTGGGAGTGGGTTGACGGGCGTTATGTACGTGCTTGATGAGCCAAGCATCGGGTTGCATGAACGCGATACCCTTAAACTGATCCGCACGCTTCGCAGTTTGCAGAAAAAAGGCAACTCGGTGATTGTCGTTGAACACGACAAAGAGACGATCAAAACCGCTGATTTTATTGTCGACATAGGGCCAGGCGCTGGTAAATTTGGGGGCGAAGTTGTTTTTAAAGGTACGAATGAAGAGCTTTTAAAAAGCAATACCCTCACAGCGCAATACCTCAATGGCACGAAAGTCATTCACTATCGCGAAAATCGCAAACAGACGCGTTGGATCGAACTCAATAACGTCACGATCAACAATATTCAAAACCTTGATGTCAAAATTCCTTTGGGCAATCTTGTCGCCATTACAGGGGTGAGTGGGAGTGGTAAAAGCTCGCTGATTCTTCAAACCCTGCTGCCTGTCGCCAAAGAGTATCTGAATCGTGCGAAAAAGGTGAACAAAGTGGCAGGCGTGGAGTGCATAGGTCTTGACCAACTCGATAAAGTGATCTACTTAGATCAAAGCCCGATTGGTAGGACACCTCGTTCAAATCCTGCGACCTATACGGGCGTCATGGATGAGATCAGAGCACTGTTTGCGAAAACCAAAGAGGCTCAGATACGTGGTTACAGTGTGGGGCGATTTTCGTTTAACGTGAAGGGTGGACG
>DBTO01000228.1:1920-16285 GCA_002307095.1 Sulfurospirillum sp. UBA1314 | reverse complement strand
TTAAAATTTACTCTTATTATATCAGTGGTTAGTTTAGGATACAATTACACGAATTTTTCGTTTGAAAATCACTCTTTCAAACGTTTAAGCAAAGGAAAAAAGTGACGTTAATAACTGCCGATTTTGTGCTTACATGTAACGAAGATTTTGAGATCATCGAAGAGGGTGCTGTCCTATTTGATGCGAATATTCTCGAAGTAGGGAAAAGTGCAGAGCTTAAAGAGAAGCATCCCAATGTTACCGTAATCGAAACACCCAAAAACAGTGTTATTTTGCCTGGTCTTATCAACAGCCATGTGCATTTAGAATTTAGTGCCAACCAAAGTATGCTTCGCTATGGCGATTTTATCCCGTGGCTTCGTTCTGTCATCAAACACAGAGAAGAACTGAGTGCACTTGCCACAACGGAGCTTATTACATGTAAACTCCAAGAGATGCGCAAAAGTGGCACAACTACCTTGGGTGCCATCAGCAGTTTTGGCGCTGACTTGGAGGCGTGCTCTCAAACCCCTCAACGTGTGATTTATTTCAATGAAGTTTTAGGCTCCGTTCCAAGTGCTGTAGATGCGATGTATGGGGATTTTAGGGGACGCCTTGAAGCCTCCAAAGAGTTTACATGTAAACGTTTCATTCCTGCCGTTTCGGTGCATTCGCCTTACTCAACGCACCCGATTTTGGCTAAAAAGGCACTTCAAATTGCTCGTGAAGAGGGTTGTGTAGTCTCGACGCATTTTATGGAAAGCCCTGCGGAACGAGCTTGGATCGATGAAGGAACGGGCGATTTTGAAACGTTTTTCAGCGCATTTAATCCGCATGCCAAACCGATGTGTTCGAGCGTTGAATTTCTTGAGCTCTTTTCGCAAAATCCTACACTCTTTACCCATGCGGTTCAAGCAACACACAACGAGTTAGAGGTTATCGCTGAGCAAAAAGCGACCTTGACGCATTGTCCTGTTTCCAACCGACTTTTAGGCGTAGGCAAACTGAGTCTTGAAGCCGTGCAACAAAAGAACATCAACCTAACCTTAGGCACCGATGGACTGAGCTCCAACATCTCACTCAGCCTTTGGGATGAGATGCGCTCTGCCTTAATGATGCACTCTGAATTAGAACTTTCAGTCCTCGCTAAAACGCTTTTGCAAAGTGTTACATGTAACGCTGCCAAAGCGTTGCAACTACCATGCGGTATACTTGAAAAAGAGCGTTACAGTGACCTTATCGTGGCAACCTTGCCCCAAGCGTGTGAAAAAGAAGATGTCGCTTTACAACTCATCTTGCACACACACCAAACCCATTTAACTTTTATTGACGGAGAGAAACAATGTTAGAACTGATTAAAAAACCCTTTATCTGGATAGGCGCCATTTTAGGCTACATCCAAAACCACTTCAAAGCGATGCTTTTTGTACTGATCGTGGTGCTGATTTTTGGTTCCCAAGAAGAGATGAAAACACCCAATCTTGCGGTTGTCAAAATCGAGGGTGAAATCTTAAACGTTGAAGAGATTTTAGAAAATATCGACAAAGCGGACAAAGACGAACACATCAAAGGTGTGCTTTTACATGTAGACTCTCCCGGTGGTGCACTAGCGCCTTCCATCGAGCTTTCGATGGCGGTAAAACGTTTGAGTGAACACAAACCTGTTGTGGCGTATGCCGCAGGAAGTATGACCAGTGGAAGTTACTACGCCTCCATTTGGGCAAACCACATCATCGCCAATCCAGGTGCCTTTGTAGGCTCCATCGGTGTACTTTTCCAAGCGCCTAATGTCGCAGAGTTGGCTAAAAAACTGGGGATTTCAGAGCAGATTATTACCGCGGGTGAGTACAAACAGATGGGTACGTTTACGCGTGAATGGACCCCAAAAGAGCGTGGTGCACTTAAAGAGCTGATCGACGATGCGTACACCCTTTTCATCACTGATGTTGCCACGGCACGTGGGCTGAACCTTGCCAAACCCAATGAATTTGCCAATGCGCAAGTGTTTATCGCCAAAAAAGCACTGGGTCTTCATCTGATCGACGAAGTGGGCTCCATCCGAGATGCTAAAAACAAGGTCGAGGAGCTCGCCCAAGTCAAATCAGCCGTTTGGGAAAAACCAGATGCGATGGATAAATGGATGAAAAAATTGGAAAGTAGTTCTAAATTGCCTCTATTTAACCTGATGGGGTATCTCAAATAATGAAACTGCCTTCACGCTCCCTAGCCTTTCTGCAATACCTCTACGTGCTTTTAGGCACCATGTCGATGGCGTTTGCCGTCGTCTGTTTTTTATCACCTAACAACATGGTCACGGGTGGTGGCATTGGTATCGCACTGATTGTGCACTACCTTGTGACATCGCTCACGCTTGGAACGCTCATTATGTTAGTGAGTGTTCCTTTCATCCTTTTAGGCTTTATCTATTTTGGGAAGCAGTACACCTTTAAAACCCTGCTTGCCATGTTTTCCACCTCATTTTTCACCGACCTTTTTCGAGAATTTTTGCACCTCAATCCACTCACCGATGATGTTCTGTTAGCCGCTGTTTTTGGAGGTATTTTTATCGGTCTTGGGGTTGGGTTGGTCATCAAAGGACGCTCCTCCACAGGAAGTACCTCAGTCGTAGGTGAAATCGTGGCGATGAAAAGTAAATTTAAAGCCTCCGAAGTACTCTTAAGCATTGATGTCACCATCATGTTTGCCTATATCTTCGTTTATGGTGATCTTAAAAAAGCGCTTTACAGCATGATCGGTGTGTATGTTACCGCTAAAGTTATCGATGTCATTCTTACCGGTCGCCCCTCTAAAAAAGTCGTCAAAATCGTCTCTAACAACGTTGAAGCACTCACCGAACAGATCAGAGAGCGCATCGAAGAGCATGGTACCATTTTCACAGGCATTGGACTGCACCATCAAAAGCAAACCAAAACGATGATTTTAGTTACCGTAGAAATGTCAAAAATTCAACTGCTCAAAGACATCATCCGTGAGTACGACCCCGAAGCGTTTTTGATTATCTCCGAAGCTTCTGAGTTTTTGGGAAGAGACTAAATAATAACTTTGCTATAATTTTCTACTTTTCATTTTACACCCACAAAGGAGTATTTATGAGCATCTATGACTTTGAAGTGAAAACAATTAGCGGTGAAATCATCTCAATGAGTAGCTTTAAAAACAAGGTTCTTCTCATCGTGAATGTCGCGAGTAAATGCGGTTTTACGAGCCAATACGAAGGGCTTGAACGGTTATATGAGAAGTACAAAGAGCAAGGGCTGGTTATCTTGGGCTTTCCGTGCAATCAGTTTATGAACCAAGAGCCTTCAAGCGAAGAGGAGATCCAAAGCTTTTGCTCACTCAATTATGGTGTGACCTTCCCAATGTTTGCTAAAATTGATGTCAATGGTGAAAATGCTCATCCCCTCTACACCTACCTCAAAGAGGCGCAAAAGGGACTTTTGGGAAGTGAAGCGATTAAATGGAACTTCACCAAATTTTTAGTCGATAAAAATGGAGTGGTGGTAAACCGTTTTGCCCCTTCTACCAAGCCCGAATCTTTGGAAGTGGACATTCTTCTATATTTATAGCATCAAAGAGCCTTGAACAATCAAGAAGCCTCCCACTATAAGCCATACAAATAAAATAGTTGCCAAATAGATAGGCTTCATGCCCACATGTTTAAATTTATCGATGCTCGTCTCCATCCCCAAAGCACTCATCGCCATCGTCAGTAAAAAGGTATCGGTCGCGTTGATGTGCGTTACAAGATCAAGAGGAACCAAATCCAGCGAATTAAATCCTGCCACAACGATAAAAAAGACGGCAAACCAAGGAATCGTGATTTTCTTTTTCTGCTTTTGACTCAGAGCATAAGACGTTTGTACCAGCCAAAATCCTAATACCACCAAAAAGGGGGCGAGCATCATCACCCGTATCATTTTAACGATAACTGCTGTCTTGGAAGCTTCCACGCCAACGGCATTTCCTGCTGCGACAACATGTGCGACTTCATGCAAGGTTCCTCCGATGTAAATGCCCATCTGCTCTGGGCTTAAAGGAATGATCCCTAATTTGTAGGCAAACGGGTAAAGAAACATCGCAAGGGTTCCAAAAACGACGACGGTAGAAACTGCGATGGCACTTTTATACGGCTCTGCATTCAGTACAGGTTCGGTTGCCAGCACTGCGGCAGCACCACAGATGGAACTTCCAGCACTCGTTAAAATGGTCGTCTCTTTATCCAGTTTCAAAAGCTTTGTTCCCACGAAATAACCGATGATAAACGTTGAGCTCACCACCAAGCCACTCGTGACAATGCCTGCAAGACCTACGGCTTCGATGTTTTGAAACGTGATGCGAAAGCCGTATAACACAATGCCAGCTCGAAGAATGGTTTTAGTGGAAAATTGAATGCCCGGAACCCACTCTTTGGGCAGTTTTGGGCGAAGCGTGTTGGCATAGATCATCCCAAGAACGATGCCGATAATCAAAGGGCTAATGCCAAGGTGTTGAAAAAATGCAAAATCAGCCAAATAGGTCGCACTCATCGCAAAAAGCGCTACAAATAAAATGCCGCTGAGCGTATTGGTGCGATTTTCTTTTTGAAACATAGTTATCCTTGAAAAGATTTTGAGATTATAAAATGATTCTTTTCACAAGTAAAATAAATTATATTCGTTATAATCATAAATATTTTTAATTAAAGGTAAGGTATGACCTTTCAAGAGCTCCGACTTTTTTATTATCTCTGTGAAGATTCGCACATCTCAAACTTGGCACAAAAGCTTGGCATTACACAATCTGCGATCTCTTTAGCGATTAAATCGCTTGAATCACATATCGGTGAGCCTCTTTTTGATCGAATTGGGAAAAAACTGGTGCTCAGTGAGAAGGGAAAGTTGTTTCGGGAGAAAACCCATGCCCATTTTTTAGCGCTTAATGATGCGGAAGATTTTTTTAGAAACACGAAAGTATCGGGTATTTTAAACATCGCTTCGAGTAAAACGATTGGGGATTTTATTACCCCACAGATTGTGTTTGATTTTTTAGCACAGCATGAACATGTAAAAATTCAAAAAGATATTCAAAACTCGGCGCAGATCATTCAAATGGTCAAAAATGCCACCATCGACATCGGATTTATCGAGTCTTCGTGTGAGGAAGCAGATCTGTGCAAAGAGGTCATAGGCGATGATCAATTGATCGTTGTAAGTAGCGATCCTTGTCTTGCAGAGGGGACGTTTTTCATCGATGAGCTGTTTCATAAAAAGTGGATTTTACGGGAAAAAGGCTCAGGAACAAGAGAAGTTTTTTTAGAGGCTTTGGGTGAAATCGCTAAAGATTTAACGATTTTTATGGAGTTTTCTGAGTTTGAAGAGGCAAAAACCATTTTGCTGAACAATCCTCAGACCATCACCTGTCTTTCCAAAGTGGCTGTTGCCAATGAGCTTAAACGTGGCGAACTTTTTGAAGTGACGCTTGTCAATTTAACAATGGATCGGTCGTTTTACCTGATTCATCACAAGAGCAAATACCAAAGCAGGCTCTTTAGTGAGTTTAAAAATTTTGTCCACACAAAGATGAATTCTCCGTCATAGATGAAGCCTATGACGGATCAACGTTTAGAGTGTATGCGCTTTACGATACGCGATAATTTCATCAATGCTCACAATCGGGAAACCATATTGTTCTGCAAAACGATAGATTGTATCACCCACTGCCATGGTGCCATCCGGATTGGTGAGTTCACACAAAACGGCATAGGGTGAGAGATGAGAAAGACGCATCAGATCGATGGAAGCTTCGGTATGACCATCGCGCTCTAACACACCACCCTCTTTGGCGCGCAATGGAAAAACATGCCCAGGAGAGACAATCTTCGTTTTGCCCTCAGGATGGATGGCGGCATGAATGGTTGTGAGGCGATCTTTCGCACTCACACCTGTTGTAACGCCCTCTTTGGCTTCGATGGAGATGGTAAAACCGGTTTGGAATTTAGACTCATTATGCGTGACCATCATCGGAAGTTCAAGAGCATCGACCTTTTCAGGGGGCAAACACAAACAAACGATGCCACTGCATTCACGGATCAGCAGCGCGGTTTGCTCGGTGGTGAGCGAGTCTGCATGGAAGATAATATCCGCCTCGTTTTCACGATTAAGATTGTCCATAACGATCACGCCGTTTTGGTTTTGAAGCGAAGCGATAGCTTGCTTAACAGAAAAATGAAGGGATGATTCCCCACAAATTTGATTCATGGTATACTCCTAAAAGGTGAGTAAACTTACCAGAATCAGGGCATCTTTAAATATAGACACACGATTTTGTCATCAACAATGGCAATAATGTACTACATTCTCTCTCATCCGGACTTTAACCGTTGGTTTTGGAATCACACCAAATCTGCTTGACCTTTTACAGCTTTACATGTAAAAGCGCTCGCGGACTCTCTTGCGCACAAGATTACCGCCAGTAGGGAGTTACACCCTGCCCTGAGAAATAAGTTTCGATGCAAGTATAACGCCACTCTTCTTAAAAAATGTCACACGTCATTTATTTCCATTTTAAATTTCATAAGGTCTTTTTGAGGCGAGAAACCAAAAAAACGTGCATATTCTCTGCTAAATTGCGAAGGACTTTCATAGCCTACATTAAACGCCACTTCACCTACTTCATGCGTCTTGGTAAATAACAGCTCGCGGGCTTTTTGTAAGCGTAACTGTTTTTGGTACTGAATGGGACTCATTGCCGTTACATGTTTAAAATGTTTGTGAAAAGCGGAAACACTCATGCCTACTTTTTGTGACAAGAGTCCTACATGTAAAGGCTCTGAGATGTCTTTGGTTATCAGCTCAATCGACTGCGCTATGCGATTCGCATTCGAGCCATACAGCACAAACTGTCGCAAAATAACACCACATTCACCTTGCAACAGTCGGTAGAGAATCTCTTTGATAATCAGTGGCGCTAAAATGGAACTATCCTCTGCGTTTTGAAAGAGTTTTGCTAATCTCAGCGCTGCATCAATCAACGCTTCGCTCACACGATGCACACTCATAGCCAAAGGCGTTTGGATGGTTTCTTTTTTCAAAGAATTCATTTGTGATGCAAGATCAAAAATATATTCAGGCGTAAAGCACAGTTGCATCGACAAAAAAGGCTTTGACAACGACGCCTCAACAATTTGCCCCGATATGGGTAAATTCATCGAAGAGACAAGATACGAAGAGGCATCGTAACGATAGGTAGTAGCGCCCAAGATCACGATTTTTGCCCCTTGTGCAATGATAAAAAGCGAAGGCTCATACACCGTATGCAACGCTTCGGTGATACTTGACGCCTTAAAAAGCTTGACATTGACAATGCTTGTCTCATTAAGCCCTTCATGTTGGGCTTCTTTTTGAAGTAAATCAGCGAGTTCTCTTAGTTTTGCTTGCACCCAATACCCTTTTGACTCTTTTTGAGTGTATTGTACTACAAACGCATTCCACCCGAAACTTCGATGCGTTCGCCATTGATCCAATGCGCATCGTCCGATACGAGCATGGAAACCGCCGCACCAATGTCATCGGCAAGCCCTACCCGTCCGAGTGCGATTTGGGACGCGATATAAGCATTCGCGTTTTCATTGTCTCGTACAACACCACCGCCAAAATCGGTCGCAATCGCACCGGGGGCTAAAACATTCACGGTGATGTTGCGTTTTCCTAATTCGAGCGCTAAGTAACGCGTCAAAACCTCAATACCACCTTTCATCATTGCATACGCTGAAAACCCTGGTAAGCTAAAACGAGCTAATCCTGTTGAGATATTGAGAATTCTACCGCCATCATTGAGAATGGGTAGCATTGTTTGAATGAAAAAGAACGTTCCTTTGAGATGAATGTTCATCAAGGTATCAAACTGCTCTTCGGTCGTCTCCATAAAAGGCGTGTTGATCCCAATACCGACATTGTTGATTAGAATATCAAAATGAGCGGTGTGCCACTGTGAAGCAAGGAGTGCTTTGAGCTCTTCTAAAAATGGAGGAAACATTTTTGTTTGGGCAATATCGAGTTGCAATAAAGCTGCTTTTTGACCATGCTGTCTGATCTCATCCACTACACTTTGAGCTTCTGCTTTGGAATGCTGATAGGTGATGATGACATCATACCCTTTTTGAGCCAAATGCAACGCCATACTTTTGCCTAAACCTCTACTTCCACCAGTAATCAATGCTATTGCCATACTAACTCCTAAGAAGATATTTTATAACTAAAATCCTATCATATGCTCTAAAATAGTGTTAACATGGAACGCTTTAAACTTTGCCTATTTCTCTTCAATACTATAATTTTGCTATAATTTTCAAAAAGAGAACCCATGAAAGAGCTCATCGCTAAACTTCCCAAAGCCGAACTGCACCTGCACATTGAAGGATCCTTAGAGCCTGAACTGATGTTTGCGCTTGCTCAAAAAAACAACATTAAATTGCCTTATAAAACGATAGAAGAGGTCAAAAAAGCCTACAACTTTACGTCGTTGCAATCGTTCTTAGACATCTATTACGCGGGTGCTAATGTGCTTATTAACGAGTCTGATTTTTTCGATGTGACGTGGGCGTATCTGCTTACATGTAAAGCGCAAAATATCTTACATGTAGAGATTTTTTTCGATCCCCAAACGCATACGTTAAGAGGTATTGCGTTTGAAACTGTGGTAAATGGCATCACCAAAGCACTGCAAAAAGGTGAAAAGGAACTGGGCATTAGCTCATTTCTCATCATGAGTTTTTTGCGCCATCTCAGCGAAGCAGAAGCGTTTGAAACCTTAGAGCAATCCTTGCCGTTTAAAGATAAAATAATTGGCGTTGGGCTTGATTCGAGCGAAGTGGGGCATCCGCCTTCCAAGTTTGAGCGCGTCTTTGCAGCGTGCACAAACGTGGGCTATAAGATCGTCGCTCATGCAGGCGAAGAGGGCGATAGTTCGTACATTTGGGAAGCCATTAACCTTTTACAGGTAAAGCGCATTGACCATGGAATTCGCTGTGATGAAGATGAAACATTGGTGGATTTTCTCATCGAAAAACAGATACCGCTCACCGTTTGTCCCCTCTCCAATGTCAAACTAAGAGCCGTTTCAAGCATGCGTGAACATAACATTGTCACCCTACTGCGTAAAGGGGTTTTGGTGACCATCAATTCAGACGATCCCGCGTACTTTGGTGGGTATATCAATGAGAATTATGAAGCGGTTGTGGCATCTTTACATGTAAACAAAGAAGAGCTTAAAACCTTAGCCCAAAACAGTTTCAAAGCTTCCTTTTTAAGTGAAGCAAAAAAGCAGTACTTTATCGATTTGATAGAAAAAATTTAGAAGAGTGATTTTTGCCTCTCGTGGGAGGAAAAATCATAAAAGCAGATCTGATCACGCCCTGCCTCTTTGGCTTTGTACATCGCCGTATCAGCACGTTTGAGAAGATCGTCCTGACTGCCCTCTTCACTGTTAAAGACCAACACTCCGATGCTTGCGGTACATTGATGTTTCACCACTAGCTCTTTCCCTTCATGGGGGATATTCAGCAGATAAAGCGCTGAAACGTTGATGCGAATTTTTTCAGCAATACTATAGGCTTGCTCCATTGAAGTCTCTTTATCTTCATGCAACGTATCAAGAATCACCACAAATTCATCACCACCAAAACGAGCTACGGTATCGATTTCGCGAAGGCAACTCTTCAGTCTCTGCGCAACTTGAAACAGTAATACATCGCCCACATTATGCCCTTGTGTATCGTTCAGTGATTTAAAATTATCCAGATCAATAAAAAAAAGCGCGCTGTATTTTTTCGTACGCTTCATTTCGTACATCACATGGTTAAGCCGCTCTTTAAGGAGTAGACGATTGGGCAGTTTGGTCAGTGGATCGTAAAATGCCAACTGCTGCACACGATCTTGCATCGCTTTTCGCTCGCTAATCTCTCTGGTAATGCCATGATAGCTGATGATTTCACCCTTTTCATCACGCTCGGGTTTTGAGATAATTTCACCCCAAATCAGCCTGCCATCTTTACATCGATGCTGTATCTCGTACGTCACAAAGTTTGTGCGAATGCCCCGTGCTTCTGCTTCACTGCGTCGCTTTATATTTTCCAAAAGAGTTGCAACTCCCTCTGGTGCGAACATCTCAAAAATATGATGCCCTATCACCTCAGAAGCTTTATACCCTCTTATGCGCTCATCAGAAGGGCTGATGTAGGTAATAATCAGATCTGGAGTCGTTTTCCAAATGACATCGCTCACCTCCTCAGTCAAATGCCGATACAGCTCTTCACTCTCTTTGAGTTTTGTAGCCGCCATGCTTTTTTCAATCGCAATACTGGCGAGATTGGCAGACTGTTCTATGAGTATATCATCGGCTAAGTTTGGTGTTTGAGGATTCGCATGGTAGATCGCAAATGTGCCTAAAACCGTTCCATCCGATGCAAAAATTGGCTCCGACCAACACGCCTGCAGACCTGCACGAAGTGCTATCTCTTTGTACGCTTCCCAATAAGGATGGGTGGCAATATTTTCAACAATCATACGCTCTTTACGGTACGCTGCCGTTCCACACGATCCAACACCTTCCCCTATCAAAATGCCTTTGATCGCTTCATTATAAAAATCGGGTAGCGTGGGTGCAATACTATCGCAAAAGGATTTTTTCGTTTCATCCAACAGTAAAATACTGCAAATCATCTTGGGGTTTTGCGCTTCCACCTCCTTGACGATGGATTCAAGAATTTCATGTAAAGGGAGCATTTTTGCGATCATCTCTAAAACACTGTTCCTATGGCGTTCACGCATTTCAACTGCTTTACGGTACTTTATTTCGCAGTGCAATCGATAATACCAATACCCAAAGAGCAGGAACAAACAGGCCACGCCTAAACTGTATTTTATCAGTGTTTCGGCGCGAATACCTCGCTCGATTCGCATGCCAAGCCAACGGTTAAAAATGACGTCAGACTCCTCCTTTGAGATAGACGCCATTGCTTTTGTCATAATCGAAGCAAATTCGGTATGATTTTTAGGAAAGGCAAAGCGATGCTGGCTCGATAAGGCTATCTGCCCTGAAAAACGCAGTGTTTCCAGACCGTTATTTTTAATCGCATAATTAATAGCGCTCAAATCGCCCACATACGCATCGGCTTTTCCATTGATGACACTGTAAAGAGCTTCTAAAATGCTGTTGGCTAAGATAAGTTGAACATACGGGTAGTTCTTTTTGAGCAACTCTTGTGTATAAGAGCCTTTTTCAACGGCAACACGCCTGCTGGATAAGTTTTCTAAACTACCGATAAAAGCGCCTTCGCCCCTATCTACAATCATCGTTTGCGTATCGTTATAAGGCTTGGAGAATACAAAATAGTTCAAACGCTCTGGCGTTTGAACGATGCTTGTAATCATGTCAATTTCACCTTTTTTGCCCATCTCAACGATTTGACTCCATGATTTTTCTTTCACAATCTCAAAGTGAACACCCAGTTTCTTTTCCAAAAGATGCAGATAATCGACCGCCATACCTACATACATTCCATTTTGGTTCATCCATTCATAGGGTGCGTAGGCTGAGTCCATACCCACTTTGATCGTTGGATGTTCGTGTAGCCATGCTTTTTCAGTTTCGCTGAACATGGATGTGTTTGGTTGAGAAGGATGATCAGACAGAGCAAAAAGCGGTAGGGATACTATTAAAAAAAGAGGTATGCAATGAAGGAGAAGCTTTATCATTTTACGCCTTTTTTTGGCTTGACTCGTCAAAATCCCTCCTTAATTCTACTGTGCAAATTATAATAGGAAACTGAATGCTAATAGTGGGATATTCCACGAAGTTTAAGGCTGTGCAAAAACAGTGACACAATTTTTGCCTAATAATTTTGCTTGGTACATCGCCTTATCGCAACGGTTCACCAACGCATCCAAACTCATCTCTTTTTCGTACGCGCACAGTCCAAAACTGCACGTAAGGGCACTGACGTTTTCAAACACACTTTGAGCGATTAAAAGACGTATCTTCTCACACGCTTTTTGTGCCTGATCTGCGCTCATGTGAGGCAGTATCACCAAAAACTCTTCACCACCCCAACGCCCAAAGGTATCATTCACCCGTATCGAATTTTTGACTATCTTTGCAAGCAGTTTAAGCACCGCATCCCCTGCATTATGCCCATACGTATCATTGATACTTTTAAAATTATCCACATCAAACAAGACAACGCATAAAGGCGTATGATGACGCTCTGTCCGCTCAATCTCCGCTTGTAAGATTTCGCGTAATTTATGACGGTTATACGTCTGGGTCAGCTCATCCTCTTCCGCCAATTTTTGAAGTTTCGTGTAAGAGCGGTACAAGGCCAATTCCATTACATACACCACAAAGGTGAGTAAAACCATTGAAAAAACATAGCGAAAAAAGGCAACCTTGTCCCAAAGACCATTTTGCCACACGCCAATACCCTCATATGCCATCAAAAAAATATAGCCATAAAGTATAAACGTATAAAAAAGTCCTTTTTTATGCCCATTGAGGTTGATGGCAATCATACAAAAAAAGATATTCCAAATCAGTCCAAAGCTCTCGTTTTTATTAATGTAGGTAAACGCAACAAAGAAAATAAAAAAATAGGCGGTTACAAAAACCCTTCCAAGCTCAATGTTGTGTGTTTTCTTTAAAAAAAGTATGGCACCAGCCGACGTTGCAAAGCAGATCGTATCGATCAAAGCGATTGTGTAATAGTGCAAAACCATGAGATTGTAAAAAAAGAAAAATCCAAATGTGACTGCACCCAATGAGGCAAATATCATCACCAATGAATATTGCCTGCTCGCATACGAACTCAGTGGCATACGGTTAGAGATAAAAAAACGGTAAAAAAAGTTTAGCATTGCACCTACTCCCAATAATCCTCATAATAAAAGCACCAGCCACTATATCGGTCAAAGGTCATAAAACTGTCACATTGTATGCAGAAAATTTAAAAAATATTCTCTCATGCGGAATACTCCTTGCAAATGAAACACTAATGTCACATAAGGAGTGCCCCGATGGATGAAAAAGAGCTCAAAAAAGAGTTAGCAAGACTCAAACGTTTAGCCGTTGAAATTGCAGGTGAAATTCACGATATTGTCGAAGATACCTTGTGGGTAAAATACAACGAACTGCCCATACTCTCCGCCAAAATCGTTGAAGCAATCCACGAGGCAGAGGCGTTTAAAGCGCAACACAATCTCTAAAGCGCTTTTTTCTCTAATGCCTTCGCTTTTAAAATCGTATGCGGTGTTTGAAGCTCGAAAAATTCACCCTCTTCTATCTTTTCAAGGGCAATTTTTTTACCCCCTTTGACGATCTGAGCATAACACTCTTTTTGTTCACGTGTAGGCTCTTTGGAGTGAAGCGCTATCGTGTAGGATGAGAGCAGTTGCTCTTTTTTGGCGAGATTTTGTCTGGTTTGAAAGCCAATTTGCTCTTGGAGTAGCGTGGCTTGGCGTGATTTTTCACGGTAGAGCAGTGTTATTTTATCGTTGTATTGACGCTGTAAGATGCCAATCTCATTTTTCCATAAAGCGAGTTTTTCATCGATGGAACGCTTGGCAAAAAGGCGTGTGAGATGCGTTAAACTCTCCTCTTTAGAGCGCAAGATGCGTCCAAAGACAAGCGTGTAGCGCTCCATCAAACCATCGATGCGTTGCAACATCTCGACGCTATCTGGCAAGATCATCTCTATCGCTGCAGAGGGCGTTGGCGCTCTCATGTCGGCGACAAAATCGCTGATCACATAGTCTATCTCATGCCCCACAGCGGAGACAATCGGTGTTTTACATGTAAAGATCGCGTCTGCAACAATCTCTTCATTAAACGCCCACAGATCTTCCACACTTCCACCACCGCGTCCGACGATAATGACATCAACTCCAAGGGCGTCCGCACGCGCGATATTCGAAGCAATTGAGAACTTTGCACCCTCACCTTGAACCAATGTATCGAGCAGTGTAATTTTGACCAGTGGCCAGCGTTTGGTTGCCACGCGAAGCATATCTTGGAGTGCGGCACCTGTACCCGAAGTAACGAGTGCAATGTGATTGATAAAACGCGGCAACAACTTTTTGCGCTCTGCTTCAAAGTAGCCTTTAGCCCCTAGTTTAACTTTGAGCTGTTCATAGGCTTTTGCTAAAGCACCACTACCGGAGGGTTCCATCATCGTGCAGTTAATTTGATAGGTTCCACGCGGTGAAAAAACAGAAATCGAGCCATGAACCACCACCGCCATGCCCTCTTCCACTTGGAATTTTAAAGTTTTGGTATTGCCTTTAAACATGACACAGGAAATGGAGGAGTCAGCATCTTTGAGGGTAAAGTAGAGATG
>DBTO01000228.1:0-1664 GCA_002307095.1 Sulfurospirillum sp. UBA1314 | reverse complement strand
TGAGGGTAAAGTAGAGATGCCCTGAGCTGTGATAGGTGGGTCTTGAGACCTCACCTTCTACGCTTACATGTAAAAAGGTGGTCTCAAGCAGAGACTTGATTTGGTTGTTTAAACTTGAGACACTAAGCGTTTGGCTCATTAGCGTTTTTTAGCAATGACCAAGGTCGAAATGTCCATCGAAAAGCTTTTGACAAATTCGGTTTCAAAGCCAGCGATATCCAACTCTTTTTGAAGCATCGAAGGGGTTAAAAAGCCTTCGATAGAGTTTGGCAAATACTCATACGCTGCTCTGTTTTTAGAGATAAGCCCACCCAAAATTGGAAGCACTTTGTTAAGGTAAAAATCTTTAATCGCGAAGAAAAAGCCTTTTTTCTCATCTTTGGTAAATTCTAAAATAACGACATATCCGCCTTGTTTAACGACACGCGCAAATTCGCTAAAAGCTTCTTCACGTTTTACAACATTACGGATACCGTAGCTGATACTTAAGATGTCGGCACTGTCGTTTGGCAAAGGAATCTGCGTGGCTTCAGAGATGACAAATTCAAACTCTGGGAATTTTTGCTTACCCACATCCGTCATACCAACGGAAGGATCAACCCCTAAAATCTTGCCGATCTCACGTCCAGCTTTTTTCGCTTGCTTTGCCCAATAGCCCATCATATCGCCTGTGCCACATGCGACATCGACAATGAGTTCGATCGGTTTAGTGTAGCGTGCAAAAGTCTCATCGCACGCTGTTTTGCGCCATTGGATGTCGATTCCCATACTTAAAACACGGTTAGCAGTATCGTACGTCCCTGCAATCTCATCAAACATCTGAACAATTTTTTGTTGCTTGTTGTCGTTATTCTCCAAAACAATTCCTACATGTAAAATTAAAAGCGTGTCAAAGTATTTCTGCCTCGCAAGAGGCAAGCTTTAGTGCCTAGTGCAACGTAGCCCCAAGAGCTTTGCTTTTGGAGCGTGTCAAAATATAAATGTTAAAACAATCCTGCGACTTGTTGTGCGATTTTATCTTCCAAAATTGGGGTTGCTTCGTACAGTGTCAAATTCATTTTCGTGGCTTCTGCAAACATCATTGTACGGTGTTCTATATAGTCACTCTCATACGATTGTGAAGCTGAGGAGTACGTGTTGCTGTACATATGACCATTCGCGTCTGTATCGCGAATTGGTCCACCAAAGCTGTTGATTGTACCTGCTCTTTGACCATCTCTAATGCCCGCTTGTCCACTCACATTGCCTGTATTTGCCATCACGCGACCTTTGGATTTTTCACGAATCACGATGTCCACTTGCATTTGGAAGATGGTATCTTCGGTCGCTTTTCCAATGAGTCCACCTACAACGGCACCACCTAGACCTGCTGCTGCCATACCTCTTCCACTCGATCCAGAATTGGCAATCGCACCAGCAGCTCCGCCCATTACAGCGCCTGCAACGACATTGTTTTCACTCTTTTTGTTACAAAATAAAATATTGGTCATAAGCACATACGTCGCCATTTCAGGATCATCCACGATCGTATACCCTTTGGCGTAAAGGGCTTGAATCATGCGATTTTCAAGATTAATCGGTGCTCCACTGGTATTTTTAGTTGAGACAAAAATAGTTCGTTTATCTTTCGCCACAGGATTAATAAAAACGCTCTGTGTCATACG
>DBTO01000188.1 GCA_002307095.1 Sulfurospirillum sp. UBA1314 | reverse complement strand
TTGCTTGCACTTCTATCACCAAACCTTCCTCTTTGAGCACAGCTTTAACGCTCTCTTTTTTACTGACACTCTTTTTAATATCAATATGAAAATCCGTTAAAATTTGTCCCTCTTTAACGCCATTTTTGATCATGCCATTTTGAGGTATTTCATTGACAATGACTCTAGGAGGAAGGGCATCTAAACTCTCCCAAACACTCTCGTAGTCATCGTTTGTGAGGATTTTACCGTTAAGCAAATTACGTTTTGCTTTAAATACCATCATCTTAGCATTCATCTCATAGGCGAAATAGAGCTTTTTCTCTCGATCACCAACTTTAAAAGTTGCTATAAAAGTGCCACTGTTTTTCTTAAGCATCGCATCGCTAATGCGGACATCGATGAGCTCATAACGCTTAAAATCGGAGGGAAGGGATGTTTTAAGAGAAATTCGCGGTTTTTCTTCGATCATCACAAGAGGGGCAGCTTCTTGAAACTTTTGCAAAAAGAACTCGGTAATGGCATCTGCTTTGCCCATTAAGGAGCAATTACGTTTAAAGATGATGACACCATCACTGCTATCGATGAAGGTGACATTACGATCATTAAAAGCCGTACGTAGTGTGTTGGTTGAAATGGTATAGTTGACACGATCTTTTGGAATTTGAACGATAATAGGATCGTCGTTGCTTTGATAGCCAAAAAAGGAAGCTTTGAGGGTATCCTCTTCGATGCAATACGTTTTTTCAATATAAAGAGGTTGAGAAAAAAGGGTGGAGATAAAAAGGAGTAAAAATAAAATGGAGCGGGAAACGAGGTTCGAACTCGCGACCCCGACCTTGGCAAGGTCGTGCTCTACCACTGAGCTATTCCCGCAAAACGGACGGAATTCTACCAAAAAAAACCCTTTGTGTCAATCTATTTAGACAATAATTGTAGCACAAATAGATTTTAAAGGGCTTAGAAGCACTTTTTATACTTTGAAAATCATGATTTCTTGCTCTAATTCTGCCGTAGAGAGATTGAGGCTCTGCGAGACACTCATCAAGTTCTCGGCGATCTTTTTGTTTTCATGCGCAAGCCCTGTTGCTTCTTCAACTCCTTGCGTGAGATGATCAATCTCTTTGGTGATACTCAATGTTTTCTCATACGCAACCGTGGTAATCTCTAAACTTTTGGCTGTTTTTTCTTTGGTTTCATTGGCTAAAGCGGAGATTTTAATTGCATTTTCATTCAGATCAATCACTTTTTGACTGTTCTCTTTGATATTTTCACTCGCATTGGAAACACTTTGAACCACAACACTGATGGTAACATCAATCTCACCCAGTGATTTTTGAGTCCGTTCCGCTAGTTTTCGCACTTCATCGGCAACGACCGCAAATCCACGCCCGTGCTCACCCGCACGCGCCGCTTCAATAGCCGCGTTCAGGGCGAGTAAATTGGTCTGATCGGCAATATCTTTGATCATCTCAATGATAGAACGAATTTGAGCAGTTTGTTCGGAGAGATCGTGCATTTGGGTTGATATATGCTGTTCATCTTGGCTGACTTGGTTGATACTTGTAACGATTAAATCCAGCGTTTTGATCATCTCTTCTAGCATCGCAGAATCTTCTTTCATGTACGTTGCGGATGTTTCTGAAATATCGCGAGACTCTTGGAGTTCTTGGTTAATTTTGGACGTCAGTTTTTTAACATTGTCCACAATGCGATTTTGATTTTGAGCAATACTTGTTATCGTGTGGGCGAAAGTTTGCATATTTTGATTGGTTTGTGAGTTCGACACCATGGTCATTTTTGCTTTAATGAGTGCTTGTTGAAGGGTTGAGAGTAACGTATTGAGATTATCGCTGATATGTCCTATTTCATCTTTGTTTAAAATCTCAATAGGGCGATTTAGCGCTAAATCTTTAGTAATGTCAGAAAGATGATCTCCAATACGTGCAATGCGTTTCACAATATAACGTGTAATAAAAAGTAAAAGCGTGGACGTAATAACTAAAACAAGCGAAGAGAGCACAATGACCAAATAGAGATTGTTATTGAGTTTTGAACTGATTTGAATGCTGATCTCTTTCACACGATGATTGGTGAATTTTGAGATATTTTCAAAACGCTGGGAAATATAGTGACAATCTTCTTCGATTTCAACGGCCATATCACCAATATCTTCGCGTTTATCTTTCGTGTAAAGTGCATCAAGGCGTTTATAATTGGGTTCAATTTTTTGAGTGTAGCGCTCGTACGCTTCGTGAAGATTTTGTTTGAGCGTGGGGTCGGTATAAAAATCGCTCGCAAGGGCTTTGTTGAAAAAAGCTTTCATCTCTTTTTCGATAATGGGCAGATGGTTTTTAGCTTGACCTGTGGGTAAAAACTCGCTGGTGACATGAATAAGATCATTTAAAATCATTTCAAAAGTGCTACGTGCAAGTGCAATTTCATTATCTGGCACGACATTTTTTTCATAAATGGTTTCTAAAGAATTTTTACCAATGAGACTGGAATTAATGCTGACATACGAGAGTATCACCAACCCAACCATGGTGACAATGGAGATAAAAAGCAGCTTCGTTGAGATCTTCACTTCGTTAAACATACCCTACCTTTAAAGACTTTTTCAAAGCTCATACTATCCAAAAAGGTTTTAAAGGTCAAGTTTTTTAAACTAATCTTTTACATGTAAAGGTTTTTTCTAAAATTTTAGAATAGTTATCTCAAAACTCGCTTCAACGCTACTAATCACTTCATCACTGATCCAAAGGGCATTACTGTTAATCAGTGGTTTTACCATACCTGAACCGTATTTATTGGCACCAAAAACATGAAATTCTCCATCATTAAGCGTTCCTAATACAAGATTGACACGACCCGATTTTACCTTAAAAGGTTCGACATTGCGCGCACGTATCGATTCAAAATGAAACTTTTTTTGACCTTGAAGTTTTTTAAGCACGGGGATTAAAAATAAAAAAGCATTGACATACGCCGCCAAAGGATTTCCTGGCATAGACGCCACGATGGTTTCGCCCATTTTGCCCATCATCGTGGGTTTTCCGGGTTTGATGTTGATACCATGAAATGAAGCTTCAAAACCATTTTTCAAAAGAGCACGCTCTACAAAGTCCGCTTCTCCCATGCTCACACCACCACTGGTCACAAGTACATCATACTGTTTCATGCGTGCAAAATACTCCGTAGCCGCATCTAAATTATCAGGGATGACACCGCAATAATGAGCAACAAAGCCATGTTCTGACAAAAGGGCGATTAATGCAAGAGCATTGATATCATAAATCTCATCTTCACTCGCATTTTCCCAAGGCGATTTGAGCTCATCACCTGTTGAAAAAACAGCGATGGAAAGTCGCTTATAGACTTCCACCATGCTAATACCTTGCGATGCAAGCAGAGCGATATCACGGGACGTTAAACACGTTCCTTCACCAAGGAGAGGAGCACCCACACACTCTTCCTCACCTTTGAGGCGAAGCGCATTGCCTTTTTTCACATTTGGAGAAAGAGCGATTTTATGGTCATCATACGAGAGGCATTCCTCAAAAGGGATGATCGTATCAGCATCACTGGGCACTTTTGCACCCGTCATGATTTTATAGCACTCATGCTCACCCAAACTTGGTTCAACCACATTGCCTGCTAAAATTGTTGTTTTAATGTGAAGCTCGCTTAAGCCTTCTTCGTATTTAAAGGCAAAACCATCAAGGGCTGCGTTGTTGTAAGAGGGGAGATTTTTCTTACATGTAATCTCTTTGGCAAGGGTGCGACCAAGCGCATCAAAGACGCTCACCCAAACAAGATGGGGTTTGGTCGATGCAAGATTTTGGCTAAGCGTCATCGCTGCTTCGAAACTTACCACATGCGCTTTGTTCATCGCTTACTCCTCAAGTCTTTCGATGTGAGCACCGAGTTTGGAAAATTTACCCTCTAAATCCTCATACCCACGATCGAGATGATAAATTCTGTGAATTTTTGTCGTTCCATCCGCCACAAGTGCGGCTAAAATAAGCGCAGAACTTGCGCGAAGGTCGGTTGCCATCACATCAGCGGCATTCAGTTTTGCTTTGCCCTCAACCGTCGCACTGTGCCCTTTAAGTTTGATATTCGCACCCATACGAGAGAGTTCGCTCACGTGCATAAAGCGGTTTTCAAACAGACGCTCATCAATGATGCAGGTTCCTTTTGCTTGCGTACACAGCGCCATAAATTGTGCTTGAAGGTCGGTGGGAAATCCCGGATATTCTGAGGTTTCGATGTCAGAAGGTAAGATTTTTTCCGCAGGATGAAGGGTCAGTGTGTCATCTTTTTCATCGATTTTAAAGCCCATTTGCTCTAATTTTAAGATCACGGCGTCGAGATGACGTGGATTGACATGTTTAAGGGTAATTTTTGACTTCGTAATCGCACCTGCACACAAATACGTTCCCGCCTCAATGCGATCAGGGATGACGCTAAAATCAGGAATATTTAAGAGCTCGCCACCACTACCTTTGATGATCAGTTTTGAAGTCCCAATGCCTTCGATGCTCACCCCAGCTTCGGCTAAGACTTCACACACTTGAACCACTTCGGGCTCTTTGGCGACATTGACAAGTGTCGTCGTTCCATGCGCAAGGGCTGCCGCCATAATGATATTTTCACTGCCCGTTACCGTGACTTTATCGAAAATGATCGTAGCGCCTTTGAGTCCTTTCGGCGCTTTGGCTAAAACATACCCTTGCTTGATCTCGATCTCCGCGCCCATTTGTTCCAACGCTTTTAAGTGCAAATCAATCGGTCGCTGACCAATGGCGCAACCTCCAGGCAATGAGACTTCGCAGTGTCCAAAACGTGCTAAAAGCGGTCCAAGTGTTAAGATGGAAGCGCGCATTTTACGCACGATGTCATAATTGGCGCACGCAGAATTGACCGTTGTAGCATTGACTTCCACCACATTTTTATCGTTACATGTAAAGCTTGCACCTAGGTTTGTCAGCAGTTGTAAGAGTGTTTTGACATCGGCAACTTGAGGCATATTTGAAATCGTAATCGTTCGTTTTGAGAGGAGGGTTAACGCTAAAAGGGGTAATGCGGCATTTTTGGCTCCTGAAATTAGAACCGTTCCGCTAAGTTTTTGTTTCCCTTTGATCGCTAAATAATACATCATTCGTCTGTTCCTTTTTAAATATTAAAGTATTGTAGTTAAAAAATGATTAAATTTTCTATGAATTTGGGTAGAATTTGAATTACTATGATTGTGAGGAATTTGGATGCTTTTAGAACAGTTTTTG
>DBTO01000263.1:13825-27805 GCA_002307095.1 Sulfurospirillum sp. UBA1314 | reverse complement strand
CTTGCATACACACTCTCATTTTCAATGATCAAAAATTCGGCACCAGAATGGGAGAGAATAAACTCCAACTCTTGTGTGGGTGTGTCACAACCTCTTGGAATACCAATGGCGCCAAGAGCGATCAACGCTTGATCGGTGACCATCCACTCATAGCGGTTGTCACACAAAAACATCACCTTAGAGCCTTTTATGACCTTCTTGGTTTTCAAAGCACGTGAAAGAATTAAAACATCTTCAAATAATTTCTCGTAACTGACTTCAAACTCTTGATCGCCTATTGTATAGATAAAGGCTTTTTTCTCTTTATACTGTTCATAGCTCGCAATGAATCTATGAAACAACGTGTTCTCTTCACGATGCAAGCACAATCCTTAACATTTAAAATTACTTTATTGTAATCTATGCTTCCTGAAAGAGAGGCTTAACGCGAACGAAATGCTTTGAAAACAAGCAAAATAATGACGATTTGAATAACCAAAAGTCCTACATGTAAAGCATACACTTGCTCTTGTTTGTCACTAATCCCACACCATTCAATGCTTTTATAAAACAGATATGAAAGTACCATACCGATCAAATAACCCTTTTGCTTGAGAACATCTGCAAACGAAAGCAAGATCGTACGCTTTAGAGCAAGCGTTTCAATGCGCATCAGGTAATTGCCAAAAACAAACATCAGCTGGTATGAAAGGTAGATAAACAAAACATTGCTATAGCTGTAGCGAAAGAGGAGAAAACTCACAATGATGACAAGTGTTAAAAACTCTACCAAGAGCGTGACGCGGTAAAAAACGAGAAGATTCATCATCTTCTCGTACATTTTTGCCACCACAAGTAAACCAATGGCAAGACCAATGCCTCCAAGCGAAAAGACAGAGGGCTCAAGCGGCGTGTAAAGCACAAAAACACTCCCCACTGCCAGCCCAAAAAAGAGGGAATTGAACAGTTTATACCATAGGTAGGGTCGCAAGGTTAGTTTCATTAGAATTTCGCCTCAACACCTGCATAATAACTTCGTCCTGCCGTTGCATAACCATCGACAGTTTGATAGTAGCGATCAAGCAAGTTATTGGCTTTGACATAGACATTCCATATTTTATCTACTTGATAACTCACTTTGGTATTGGCAACAAAATAGTTTCCGGTATCAACAGGTGATTGAGCATAGCTATTCGGGTCAATTGAAACATCGGAGCGTGAACCAATATAGGTACCATTTACATTGATTTTAAGCTTACTCGTTGGCATGTAGGTTGCATAAATGGTACTTTGATAACGCGGTCGTTTTTTAAGTCTCTCTCCATCTTCACCTTTAGCATCCACATACGTGTAGTTTGCCCCCATCAGTAAAGATTGAAGGAGTTGCTGCTCATACGAGAGCTCGATACCTTTCATGACGGATGTTCCATCGATATTGACGTATTGATATTTCCACGAAGAGTTAAGCTGCGCATCAATCATGTCTTCGATTTCATTTCTAAAAATGTTGACATTGAATCCAGCATATTGTAAGCCAACATTAAAACTTTTAATATTCTCAGGCTTAAGATCAAAATTACTAATTCCATAACTTGACCACGGATAGATCATCTCAAACATCGAAGGTGTTTTATACGCGGTACCGTAGTTGGTATAGATATTGAATTGATCACTAAAGAGGTATTTTGCACCAATTTTACCCGTTACTTTGTCCTCAAAGGCACTAAAGCTATCATAACGCAACGCCTCCGTTAAGATGATGTTGCCAAATCGATTGGTATTGTTCATGTAAAGGGCTTTAGAGTTTTCATCGCGCTCTTTTTCACTATCGCCTATTGCTGTGTAGGTCAGTTCTCGTTTTTCATACGAAGTTCCTAACACTAAAGAGCTGTTATCATAATATTTCCATGTATCTTTAAGCTCTATGGAAGGCACTTTGCCTTGATAATCATTTAAATCGCCTGTATACGAAGCATCCAACTCTTTTTTATGAAAGGAGCTTTGAGACAGCGTTGTTTCAATCGCATGGTTAGTAGTAAAATATTTATAAGTTAAGTATGCCGATTGCAGATGGGCATCGGTGTGTTGCGCACTATTTGGATTGCCAAAATCATCATAATTGCTCATCGCATTGACATCATGGTATCCTGCTTCAACGCGGTTACGCTCATCAATCCAGTAACCCATTTTGAGATTTAGCGTTGTATTTCGATAGGCATCATCTTCATATTGATTAATTTTTTCGCCTCTTGGCGCATACGTTGTAAAGCCATCTTCAGTAATGCGTTGAACAGAGAGCATGACATCGAGTTTATCGGTTTTATGGGAAACCGATGTGTTCACACTTTTATGCCCGTAACTTCCAACTTCAACACCGGCACTTGCATGCGTACCATTTTGGGAATTTTTTGTGATGATATTAATAACACCAGCAGCCGCGTCTGCTCCCCACACACCGCTTTGTGCTCCTTTGATCACTTCAATACGCTCAATATCACCGACTAAAAGATGGCTAAAATCTGCATCGCCTAAAAGCGCACTCGGGTCATTGTAACGCACACCATCCACCATTAAGAGAATATATTGATTTGCCATACCTTGCATCGTTACAGCAGTTGATTTGCCAAGCCCACCATTGGAAGTAAAGCTAAGACCTGCAATGGTATTGAGCGCTTCAACAACAGATGTGATGCCTTTGAGAGAGAGTTCTTCGGAGGTGATAATGCTAACATTATCGGTGACGTTGGTCGCACTGACCAAGGATTTAGAAGCGGTGTAAACTTCAGACTTTTGTTCTTTGATCTTTTTCGAGATCACCACAACAGGGGCGCTGCTTTCTTCGAGCACTTCTGTTGATTCCGCGGATGCTTCAGCTTTTGGCGTAGAGAGTTGCTTTTCAGTGTCTACAACACTTTGAACATCGCTTGCCAAAGTTAATGTAGCATTTAAAGCAAGTATCGCGGCTAGGCTGAAATACTTTCCTCGAAAACCTTTGAGATTTTTCATTCATTCTCCTTAAAATTTGGAAAACAATTTTATCCTAAAAGTAACAAAGTGGCAAATTTGATAACTTTTTGATGGATTCTGCTCTATAATCACCTTAAACAGACCATGAGGATAAAGCGTGTTTCATCGCTACAACTATATTATAACCGCTTTGATAGTACTCGCAGGTGTAACCGTTATCAGCACCCTTTTTCGAGACTATTTGGAGTTAGTGAACATTGCTCTCATTCATCTCATTCCCATCATTGTTGTTGCCCTGCGTGGTAACTTCTCTGCCACGGCTTTGATTGCTTTTATTGCCATTTTACTCTTTAATGTTTTGTATGTTCCCCCCGTTTATAGCTTCAGCGTACACGACGCGATTTATCTCTGGAGTTTTGCCATTTTTTTACTGGTGGGCTACATCATCACTGCGCAAGCGAAAAAAATCCAAACCAATGAGATACGAGAGATTTTGCTCAACACCCTCTCGCACGACCTTAAAACCCCACTCTCTTCCATTTTGGGTTCCATTACACTGCTGTTGGAAGATCGAAAAATGAGCGAAGAGACTCAAAATACGCTGCTTCAAGAGATCAAAAATGGCTCAGATAGAATGAACCGCCTCATTAACAATCTTTTAGACAACGCGCGCCTTAAAGACAAACACCTAGAGTTGAAGATGGAATGGTGCGATCTGGAAGATATTTTAGGCGTTGCTTTGCAAGATTTTAATGAAGCCCAGATTCAACGCTCTTTGCGTTTACATGTAGACGCTAAATTGGATCTTTTCTGGGGCGATTATAATCTTTTGGTACGTCTTTTTGCCAACCTTTTAGACAATGCGTTTAAATACTCCAACCAAACCAAACAGATCAGTGTCTCCATCAACCAAGAACCCAAAAGCGTTAAACTCACCTTTTTTAATGAAAGCAATCCGCTTAAAGAGCAAAATCTAGAGACCATTTTCGATAAATTTTACCGCCTTGAAAACGCGAAAGATATTTCAGGTAGTGGCATTGGACTTTTCATTTGCCAAAGCATCGTAGCCGCACATCATGGCAAAATCAAAGCGTACAACCACGAAAATGGCGTCTGTTTTGAGATAACGTTGCCAAAACTTAAACAGCTGATTCAACTGCAAAAAGAGATAGAATGAACACAAACGAGCTTATTTTAATCGTTGAGGACGATGAAGCCATCTCCAAACTTCTAACCATATCCTTGTTTGAATACGGATATAAAACACGCTATGCCAATACCTTAGCGCTCGCAAAACGCGAATACATCAGCCACAATCCTATGCTCATCATCCTCGATCTTGGGCTTCCGGATGGGGATGGTAAAAAACTCATCCAAGAGGTTCGCAAAGCGAGTAAAATGCCCATCATTGTCCTCTCCGCTCGCAGTGAAGAAAAAGAGATTATCGCAGCGCTTGATTTGGGTGCAGATGATTATGTGACCAAGCCTTTTTCGACCAGCGAACTGCTTGCGCGTGTGCGCTCGACACTCAGACGCGTCCATCATGAAATTTCCCATGAGATTCTTACATGTAAAGATATTACAATCGATTTTACCAAAAAAGAGGTCACCCTTAAAGGCTCTCTTTTAAAACTCACGCCAACAGAGTATAATCTTCTGCGTTATTTGATGCAAAATGCCAATAAAGTCCTACCTCATCGACATATCCTTAAAGAGGTGTGGGGAGTGGGGTACCAAAATGAGATGCAGTATCTTAGGACTTATATCAACTCGTTGCGCAAAAAGATTGAAAAAAGTTCGACCAGACCTGAGTACATTACGACCGAATCCAGCATTGGGTATCGCTTCTCATGCAACGACGTAAAAGGAAATGAATGAATCAAAAGACCTTACGGGTTATCTTTTTTAGTTATCTTACCGTCGTTTTTATAGGCGCCATTGTACTCATGCTTCCCTTTGCGCATGTGGGAAAACTCGCCTTCATCGACGCATTTTTTACCGCGACATCTGCGACATGCGTGACAGGGCTGATTGTTAAAAGTACCCCTGAAGCCTTTACGTTTTTTGGACAATGCGTGATTTTGATTTTGATGCAAGTGGGTGGGGTTGGGTATATGAGTATCGTCACCCTCTTCTTCTTGTTTATGAAAAAAAACCTCACCATTCATGAAAAAAACATGGCAAAAGACTCACTCAATTACGCACACAATCTCGACATTCAAAGTTTTCTCAAAAAGGTTTTTCTCTTTACGCTCATCATCGAATCACTGGGTGCATTCATCCTGACGATGCGTTTTGCGACCCATATGCCTCTTAATAAAGCGATCTGGCAGGGCATTTTTCACTCGGTTGCCGCATTTAACAATGCTGGGTTTTCAACCTTTCGTGAAAATCTCTTGGGGTACCAAACCGATTTTACCGTTTTAGTCACGATCGCTTTTTTGATTATTTTAGGAGGTGTGGGTTACTTAGTCTTGGTGGAGCTTCATGCCAAAGCAACGCATAAACGCTTTATGCTCTCGGCTCACACCAAAATCACCCTTGTGGGAACGCTGATTCTCATCGTCTCAGGCACGCTGCTTTTCTTAGCCATTGAGTGGGACAACAACGGTGTTTTTGCGCATATGTCGCTGTATCACTCTGTGTTAAACAGTTTTTTCCTCTCGGTTAACTTTAGAACCTCTGGCTTTAACAGTCTTGATCTCTCCCAGCTAAGTGACGCGTCGCTTTTTTGCTCAACCATTTACATGATGATCGGCGGAGGAGCTGGCAGTACCGCAGGTGGTATTAAAATCACCACGGTTGCTGTGCTCATCATCGCAACCATTCATACGATCAAGATCAGTAACCAAGCGCCGCATGCCTTTAAACGCACTATCACACAAGAGGTTATCAACCGCTCTTCTGCCATCATTTTGGTCGCTTCATTCATTGCCATTACCTCCACTGTTATTCTCGTTGAAACTCAGCACACGAACTTTATGAAAACGCTCTTTGAGGTCGTCTCCGCGTTTTGTACGGTGGGTGTTTCAGTGGGCAACGGCGATGTTTTAAGCCTCTCAGACCACTTTAGCCCTTTTGGCAAATCCATCATCATAGCCCTCATGCTCATCGGACGAATGGGCATTTTTGCCGTTGGATTTCTCATCATCGGCAGAGAAAAGATCAAACACGTTCAATACCCAGAAGGAAGGATTTTATTATGAAAACATACGCCGTTATAGGTTTGGGGAAATTTGGCTTTCACATCGCCAAAGGTTTAGCCGAGCAAGGCATGGACATCATCGCCATTGACAACGATCCGCATAAAATTCAACTGATCAGCGACTACATCGAAGACGCACTCATTTTAGACAGCACAGACATCAAAGCCCTTCAAGAAGCGGGCGTTGTGGGACTCGATACGGTTATTATCAGTATTGGCGAGAACATTGAGGCGAGTATTTTAACCCTGATGGCGCTTAAAGAGTTGGACAACAAAACCATCATCGCCAAAGCGATTACGCTCACACATGGCGAGATTTTAGCACGCTTAGGGGCGTTTAAAGTCATCTATCCTGAACGAGAATCGGCTAAAAAACTGGTGGAAAACCTTGTCGGAAATGTGGTCATCGACCAGATTGATTTTAGCAGCACGATCAAAATCGCAAAGTTTACCGTCACCAAATCTCTTATTGGTAAAATGGTGCAAGAGATCGAACTGATGTTTGAAAATGAGATCCATCTAATTGCTTGCAAAACCAGAGATAACTGGACGTTCGATGTCGATAAAACCTACAAAATTCGCGAAAATGACATGCTCTCGTTTATCGGTAAAAAAACCTTTATAGAGAAGCTGAGAAACCTCACCAAATCGGAGAGCTAATCTTTACATGTAAAGCCTCTTTTAGCACAAAATCGTTATAACGTTTTACATGTAAAGAGGTTTTGAGCTCGTTTTCAACGATTTTTCAAACGCCATTGCACTATTTTTCATCACACGCCAAAGGAGTCCTTATGACGCTTCGTTCCCTTAGCCCTGAAGAAGAGCGTGTCATCCTTCACAAAGGTACAGAAATGCCCTATTCTGGGCAATACAATAGCTTTCATGAAGCAGGCGTTTACCACTGCAAACAGTGCAATGCACCCCTTTATACCTCGTCTGACAAGTTTGATTCGGGTTGTGGCTGGCCCAGTTTTGATGATGAGATCAAAGGGGCGATTAAGCGCGAAACCGACCGCGATGGTAGACGCACTGAAATCCTCTGCAATGCGTGTGGAGCGCACTTAGGACATGTCTTTGAGGGTGAGCACTTAACGCAAAAAAACACGCGCCATTGTGTCAATTCGATCTCGCTTCTCTTTGTCTCCGAAACAAAGTAGTTTTTTGTTTATGCTATAATACGCCACAAAATATTTTAAAGGAATTCTGTATGACCCAAAGCGAACCGGACTCGGTTAGTTTTCATTTCGTTAATCTCAGGGGAGTTGCTCTATGACACTTCTGATCGTCTATCTTTCTCTTGCTCTTTCCGTATCGTTCCTCTGTTCCGTTTTAGAAGCGGTTTTACTCTCTAGCACGAACTCTTACATTGAAACACTTCCCAAAGAAAACAATGAAAATGTTATTGCTATCATTAAAGAGCAAAAAGCCAACATTGATAAACCGATCTCTTCTATCTTGACATTCAATACCTTCGCCCATACAATGGGAGCTGCAGGGGTGGGTGCGCAAACGCAAATCCTCTTTGGTGCCGAATGGCAAACTTTGGTGGCGTTTGTTGTAACGCTACTCATTTTGTATGTTTCAGAGATTATTCCTAAAACCATTGGTGCCCTTTACTGGAAAAAACTGTTAATCCCTTCCGCGTATATGATCGCGTTTCTTGTGACAATCAGTACGCCATTTACGTGGATTTCATCGCTTTTGACCAACTATATCTCCAAAAACAAAAAGCAACAGGGGAATTTTTCGCGCGATGAGATTATGGCAGTCGTTGCGATGGGTGAAAAAGAGGGATCGATCCTCAGCAAAGAGAGTGATCTGATTGAAAATCTTTTAAAACTTAAAAATATTAAAGCCAAAGATATTATGACACCACGCAGTGTTGTGTTTGCGCTTCCTGCTACAACAACAATTGAAGATGCGATTGAAGATGATCGTATGTACATTCACTCACGTATTCCTGTGTTTAGAGAGACACTGGATGATGTTGTGGGCATTGCCTTTAACCAACGCATTTTAGAGGAGAGCGTGGAAGACCACGATACCATCACACTCGAACACATCGCACACGAAGTGCATATGGTTTCTGAAAATCTTCCCGTACCAAACCTGATCGATCAGTTCATTAAGCGCAAAACGCATCTGTTTGTGGTGTTTGATAGTTATGGTCAAACGGCAGGTGTTGTCACCCTTGAAGATGCGATTGAAACGCTTTTAGGTGTTGAAATCGTGGATGAGATGGACGAAGTCGAAGACATGCAACTCTTTGCCAAAGATCGTAGTAAAAAATTCCAAGACCGCATGAAAGTCGAGCGTAAAAAGCTCGAAAAAGCGAAGGTTTACTAAGTTTATCCGCACAAAAGAGGCTTTACATGTAAAGCCTCTTTATAAAACGTTTCGATACTCCCACTGCGTACGTTCCCTATCCCATGTTAATTCATTGACACACGCAAACGGTTGGACAATGCTAAACATATCATTGATTTCAATGCCAAAAAGATGCGTAAGAATCATGCGATTGACTCCTGCGTGGGCGACGATGATGATGGTTCCATCACCACTCTGTACGATTTTCTCAAATGCCTGTCTCGCACGCTGTGCCATCATGTGAAAACTCTCGCCATTGGGTGGGGTAAAGTACTCCAAATTTTCACCTCGTTGCGTATAGAGTTTAGGATAGCATGACTGAATGTCTGCCATCGGAACATTTTCCCAATCCCCCATATCGATCTCAGTCAATGCCTCCACAACCTGAAATTTCTCAGAGAGCATCTCTGTCGTTTGCACACAACGCTTCAAAGGACTGGTAAAAATGGCATCAACGTGAATCGCTTTAAAATACTCATGCAATCCTTGCGCTTGCTCTAATCCTAACGCATCCAGTGGCACATCCGTACGTCCCAAATACCTTTTCTCACTTCCGTTATCAACATGCCCATGACGAAGCAGATAGACTTTTTCAACCATAAGGAAACACCTTACATGTAAGTTTTTCGATCTTGGAAATAATCATGCGTGTGGCGTTTAAACGTTGGGTGATATTGCGTTGTGCTTCGAGGTTTCCTTCGCATTTTTGAAACGCCCGAGCGAAGCGCTTTTCAAAACCACACACCTCATCTTCGTCCACCAGTTTATCGGCTAAAAAGAGCAATTCATTCGCACTGATCGCCGCATTCACATCGACGTCAATGTCCATGTGTGTTGCGATCAGATCACCGATGGCATCGTAGCCCATCGCGCGAAGCTTTTGCGCACCCACTAACGCATGATTTTTCTCTTTACGAGCGATGTCATGCAGCAATGCCGCCGCACTTAAAGTATCTTTGTCGATGCCTAGGTTAAAACAGGTGATCTGTTCATGCAGATTGCACGCCATTTTTTCCACCGCTTCGCAATGCTTGATGATGTGGGGTGGCACCTCGTTTTGAAGCATCATCGCCAAACACTCTTCTTTATTGGGAGCGCTCAACGCTTCGTAACGCAGAAGGTTTTCATAATCTTCTTTCGTGTCCATATCCATTAAAACCGACTGCTCGCAGACGTTTACATGTAAAGCATCATCCTGAAACGCTTCGAGTACTTTTTTAAGTCCACCTTCGCCGTTACTGGCTAAAATCTGCGCTTTATATTTCTTATCAATGAGTGGAGGATGCCCTTTATGCCCCAAAAATGTTGGGTAAATGACCCCTTTGCGCGTGCTTTCATACGCCTCATACAACCGCTCAAGGCTTTGAGCTTTGATGAGCGGAATATCCACAGGCTGCATGTAAAATGCACTCAATGTGTCATCCATCGCGCGAAGCCCTGTTTGAATCGAGCTAAACATCCCTTGATCGTACGCTTCGTTGTAAACGATCGTAACCTTTTCCTCTTTTAAAACCTCTCTGATCTCTTCTTGGCGATGCCCAACCACAACGTAAATAGACTCTATTCCATGCGCTTGGTAGGTCAAAATAAGCCGTTTTAACGCACTCGTTTTTCCAAAAGGCAAGAGGGGTTTAAAATCGTGCATACGCGACGAATACCCAGCGGCAATAATCAAAACACCGATACTACGCTTTGTCATCGTCTAACTTCTTTTCACTTGGGTTAACTCAGCAACGATGCTAACGGCGATCTCCTCAGGCGTTTGCGCATTGATAGACACACCGATAGGACAATGCACCTCATCTAACGCTTGTTGCGCAAATCCTTCTTTCAACAGCTCAGCATACACATAATTGCGCTTAGTTTTACTCCCAATCATCCCGATGTATTTGGCGCGCATATGAAGGGCTTGCTCCAGTACGACTTTATCAACACCTCTGGTCACGATGGCGATGTAACTGTTAGGCGGAATCCCCACTTTTTGAAGCAATCCCTCATACGTCGAAGAGACTACATGAATTTCATCCGCCGTTGGGAAGCGCTCTTGATTGGCAAACGCTTCTCTATCATCAATGACAACGGTGTAAAACCCAAGTGCTTTGGAGAGTAAGGCGATTTGCTGAGAGACATGCCCAGCTCCCACGATGTAGAGCCGATCCATCGCGTAAAAAGGCTCGATCATGTAGCGATTTTTTCCTACATGTAAATGAAATTTGACATGGTAAAAATTCTCCCAAAGATCCTGCACAATGCCTTGTACCTCTTTGTCCTCCTCGCCAAATAGCTCTGTTTCCGTACATATCCATTTATGTTTGCCATTCACACGCCTGTTTGTCTGTGTAATGTTGGTTATCATGATAAAATCCGTACCCACGGCTTTGAGTTCTTTGGCTTTATGGTAGATGTTGAGTTGCGCAATATCAAGCGCATCGATGTGCTCCAAAAGCACGCTAACTTCGCCACCACACACCATACCCGAAGCTCTTGCGTCATCATCGGTCAGTTCAATCTCTTCGATGGAACTCTGTTTGGTTTTAAATACCTCAGGGGCTAATTGCATCGCCATGGCTTCTAGAGTTCCGCCGCCGATCGTGCCTTCAATGGACGTATCTTTGCGAATCACCATCTTCGTGCCCGCTTCTCTAGGCGCTGAACCACTTTTGTGCAATATGGTTGCTGTAACGATTTCATGCTGTTCATTTAAACTATCTACAATGTGTTCTACGATGGTTTTCATACCTTTGCTCCTTGTCTGTTGTCGTGTAATGTTCGTTTGATCATGCTCTGGGTTATTTTGGGTGAACGATCGTCTTCGTGTACGTCTATATGGAGCGTAAACTCAAAAGTAAAATGCTCTCGAATACGCCTAATAACCTCCTCTTTAAGCGCTACTGAGCGCTCTTTATTTGCAAGAATGAGCTTTACATGTAAGGTATTATTTTCCTCCACGCTCAGCGTATAATCTAAAATAGAATCAAAGTGTAAAAGGATTTCATCTAACGCTTTTAGGTGAATTTCATGCCCATGGATAAAAACTCTGTTTTCTATACGCCCTTGCACTTTTTCCATGGTTCGCAAAAACGTACCGCACGCACAAGGCTTTGTTAAAAACCGCGCCCTATCGCCTGTTTTGTAGCGAATCAGTGGCATCGCTTGACGATTCAGTGTTGTAAAAACCACTTCGCCATACGCTCCGTCTTTGACAGGCGCACCTGAAATCGGGTCAATAATCTCAAAATAGAGATCGTTCTCCCGTAAGTGATACCCATTCAAACACGCGCACTCAACGCCTCCGCCATACCCCATCTCGGTCATACCGTAATGGTTAAAAACTTTACATGTACCATTACGACTCAGTGCCTCCACGAGGGCATCTGGCACATAATCGGTGCTCAAAAGCACTTTGGTGATGTGACGGTAAAAAAGTTCTGGCTTAACACGACTGAGGTAAAGTACCTGCATCGGAATCCCCACAATGCAGGTAATGTGATTTTCTTCAATGCACTGCGCCATTTTTTCAACATCGCTGAGCACACCATGCACGATGCACTGGATTCCACTTTTTGCCAGCGCTTTTTGAAGCAAATCCCCGATGCTCCCATAAGCAGGACCTGGAAGCAAAACCATCACCGTATCGCTTGCATCCACCAGACACTTCATCCCATGCTGAAAAAAGTCAATGGTCGCTTCCAAATCTTCCTGCGTAAAAAAGATGCGTTTCTCATCACCCGTTGTCCCAGAGGTATTTAAAGTCACAATGCGCTCAATGTCGGAATGAGACACACAGACAAAATCAGAGCCATGCTTTTTGATCTCCTCAGGTGTCGTAAACGCAATGCGCTCAAAATCTTTGAGCGATGTGATGGCATTAAGATCAACTTCTTTCAATCTTTCACGGTAAAACCGACTCTTCGTTTTGGCATAGGCTAAGGTTTGCATGAGCTTTTCAAACTGATACGCCCGCAAAGCATCTTGACTTTTTGAAGCCAGTTGTGTTCGCTGGGCGATCCAGTTTTGCAATGGTGTGATGATCATCATGCCCTCTTTGCGTCTCGATACAGAGACGTCCCTTCCATGTTGGTGATGTTGTACATGCAAAATGGAATCAGCTTTCCCTCCACCGTGGAGACATGAATACAACAATCGCGAATGCGCTCTAAATTGACATTCCACGCATCTTGAAATGCCATGCCTGAGAGGCTAAAAGCGTTGTTTTGTATAGCACTGAGGATCTTGTCCCAATCCGAAAGCTTCTCTTCATGCACCTGCTTTTGATACGACCAGTTGCGCGCCACAAAGGCTTTGGCTTTATTTGCCCCCTCTTCTGCTTTTTCACCACCACTCGAACAACACGAGCGTTTACTCACAGGCTTTAAGCTGCCCTCTTCGATCCAATAATTGCCATGAAACGAACAGAGCGCATTTTCGCATCCGGGAGGTTTCATACTCTGCATCTCAACCATCTGATCGGTTTGCTCGCAAATACACTCCATGATTTCAGGTAAAGTGATGCGATCTTCATCTCTGGGAGCTTTGGGAATACGCCCAAAATAACTCACCGGCTGAAAATGCACCCCTCGGACAGTAGGCGTTTGGCTTATACCAAAACGGATGATGTCACCAATGCTCTCCACATTGACATGGGGCACGATAGTAGGAACCAACACCACACCAATGCCAAATTTTCGACAGTTTTCAATCGCTTGCACCTTAACATCAAAGAGCGCACGACCGCGTAACTTTTCATAAATCGCATCATCAATGCCATCAAACTGTAAAAAAATCGAACTAAGCCCCGCTTCTTTAAGCGCTTTCACGTACGCTTCGTCTTTTCCCATGCGAATCCCATTGGTATTGACCTGAATAAATGCAAATCCAAGCTCAACACCGATGCGAATAATCTCTGACAAATCATCCCTTACCGTTGGCTCGCCGCCAGAGAGTTGGATATTGCATCTGCCTGAGACTTTCAAAATGCTCTCAAACTGAAACCGCAACTGCGCTAAGGTTGGGTCAGTGCTTTTACTATCTAACGCGTCCGCAAAACAGAAACGACAGTTAAGGTTACACCGTGAAGTTACTTCAATCAGTGCGGTACAGGTGTGTTGCCTGTGCGCACTGCACAACCCACAATCAAACGGACACCCCTTGTCAATCTCTGTGATAGGATGTGAGATGGTCGCTCTCTCTTTGGTGCGAATCCACTCATTCATTGGCGTCTCGCCTCGCCATAAAACCGTCTCAAACGATCCGTGTTCAGGGCAGGTTTTAAGCATAAAAGCACGATCCTTTTCTTCGACAATAAACGCCTCAAGAACGCGCAAGCAGATCGGACATAAACTCTCCGTGTGCATCATTGGATTACGCTCTATTTCCGTAGTCATAGCCATGTTCTAGCAAAATCTCATAGACTTTGACATACGCTTTTTGGATGATTCCTGCGCAAATGGGTTTGAAACTTT
>DBTO01000263.1:8744-13569 GCA_002307095.1 Sulfurospirillum sp. UBA1314 | reverse complement strand
CTGCGCAAATGGGTTTGAAACTTTGGTCGCCACTGTGAAAATCTCTCACGCCAATCAGCGCGGCACACTGCGTTGAGCCACATTCCGTTTTAAACCATTCATGAAACGCCTGAACCATCGGTGCAAAATCTTCGTTGGCACTCTCTTCCTCTTTCGCTTTTGCTGCATACAATCCTAAAACACCAATGCCACCACTGAGCACACCACAGGTTTGCTGTGTGTCAGCGATGCCACGGCAGAGTCCTTGTGCTGAGCGCACTAAGTCATCATTGCAAGTGCCTTCATCTTCAAGCGCCAGTTTGTACATGATCTGCGCACAGCAAAACCCTGCTGATGAGAGTTTAAAGAGTCGTAGTGATAGGTCATCCATTGTTTTCATCTCCTTTTTTGGCAATTAACATAAAATAACCGGGTTTGCATTGCTTAATATGTTGCTCAAACGAGCAACACGTTTGCGCTTTTTCACCTTCGATGGTTTTACCCCAAAAAGCCTCCATGGAACCGTGCGAAAAGATGATTTTGACCATAAGCTCTTTAAGTAGCTCAGAGCAATCTTCCAAAAGCATGATCTCAAAGCCAACTTTTTCCAACATCTCTTTTAAAGAAAGCAGATCGTGCATGCCTCGCATACACGATGTCATGGAGAAATTATCCATCGCATTTAGGCTCTCAGGGTTTTTCGCATACACATCGTGGATGACAAACCAACCGCCTTTATCCAAAACTCGGTAGACCTCTTTTAACGTTACATGTAAATCATTCATCAAAGAAAGCGTACACTCTGCAAAAACACATTCAAAGCTTTTAGTGACAAAAGGAAGCGCATCCCCCGATCCTGAAATAAACGTTGCAAAAGGATTTTTCGCCTTTGCAAGACTCAACAACTTCGAGGATGGATCAATTCCCACCACTTTAATCGCATAATTTTTATAAAGGTACGAAACCGTTGCGCCCATGCCACATCCAAGATCGAGCACATGATCTTGTTCATTTAAGCCACAAAAGCTAACCGCTTGATCGGTGAGTTTAAATCCCCCCGGGCGCAAGGTTTCACCCGTGGCTTCTTGCATGCAGCTACTCTCATAAACGTTACATGTCAACACGCTATTTGTCCTCCAAGCTTTTTTCGACTTCAAGAATCTTCCCTAAAGCCAACGCTTCACTGATAAAAACCATGTTACAGGTAGGGCATTTTAAAAGTTCCACTTCAAAATTACCTTCGAGATAACGCACTTTAACCTTTTGCGACACCAATGCTTTTTGGCATTTGTCACACATCCATGGGGTTGTTGTTTCGGTTTTCGTTTCCATCTCAGTCCTCCACCACTTCCATGCGATGGCTGTAGACATCTTTCACCGTGATGTCACTGCCATGCTCTTCGTACTTCACCCAAAAAGTCACATTGTTTACTCTTAGGCGTGCGAGAAAATCCAAGGTTTCAGGATTGTAAAATCGCTCTTTACATGTAAGGGAGTGATCCACCACTTTTTCAATATCACTCAGCAAAATAAATCGCTTCTCCATCAGGGCAATGATCGCATCGGAAAGATGCAAACTAAAAGAATAGATTGTGTTCACAGCACGCTCCTCTTCGTTCCAAATCTCTTTTAGAAGCTTGTGTTTTAGGCGTTTGCGATTGTTTTGACGCTCGGAAAGCGTTGGCATTTTTTGAGGAATCTTTTGGTTCATTTCATCACCATATATAAGATCCAAAATATGATACGCTCTCTTATTTCCCTTAACAATCGCATCTTTGCACATCGCACAATAGACCAAAATATCTTGCGCACTCTTATGAATACGGTCTTGAACAAAATCTTTTGCTTGTTCAGGATTTGCATTTGAAACCAATCCGCCATACCCACAACATTTTGCTTTCTCTTTGGCGTATTCAAGCTCTTCAACGCTATAGCCTAAGGTTTTTACAATGCTTCGTACACTTTCATGCACCGAGCTATTGTGTCTACTAGCACACGCATCATGGATGCTCAAAACACGCTTTCCTTTTTTAATATCAACGCTAGGCAAGCCATAGCGAACAAATACTTCCCATAATGAAAGGGTTTTAATCATCGGCAGGTACTTCTCAAACGTTGAAGCACAGCTCGAACAGGCTAAAATGAAGGTCGGCTCACCCATCTCTTTCCACGTTTTATGTATTTTTTCGATACTTTCAGGCATCAGATCAACTCTTCCTGCCCAATCCGCAGGTGCGCCACAACACCCCAAATAAAGACCGACATCGTTATCAGCCTCTTTTTCTTTGATCACACCCACCAAATGTTTGTAAATTTCACCAATGTAATCGGTGTGCGTGGAGCTCAGCTGACAGCCTGGGTAAAAAAGATAGCCCGTTTTTCCAGAGCCTTTGTACAAACCTCGTGCATACTGTGAAAAGGCAATGACAGGGTAGTAAAAGAGGTCTTTGGATTGCTCTTTGCTGGGTTGTTTTCGCACCATTGAAAACGAATCGCTGTGGCTAAATTGCATCTCTTTGAGCGCAAAATCATGCGCCGATGGTGGCATTTTACCGCGCTCCACCATGCTCTGTCTCGTGGCGTGGATAATATCGCCCATACCAATACCAAGAGGACAGACCTCTTTGCACAGCCCACACTCGGTACAGGAGTTGATCATCAAATTAGCGCTTCTGTTTCCTAAAACGATGCGCTCGTTATGGCAAATACTACGAATATAACGATCAGGAGTGATCGAAAAGCGTTGCATATGCACACAGGCTTTGATGCACGCGTCGCATTGGCATTTTAAACAGCGTTTTACCTCTTCTATTGCTTCATTTTCAGAATAAACAGAAGATGTTTTAACTACTTCTTCAACAGGTTCTACCGTGTCAATTTTATAATTTAATTTTGTCTCAAAAACGCCCTCACGCTCCCTAGAAGCACTCATCGAGGTTTTGGTAATGTAGCGGTCAATAGAGACCGCCGCTCTTTTGCCTGAACTTGCCGAAAAGATACTAGAACGGTTTTGCGTTTGAAGTGTGCCGCCGATAAACAAGGAAGTATCATTGACTTGAAAGGTTTCAGGATGAATGGCATACGCTTTGCTCCACGCCCCTGTTCCTAAATAGAGCGCGTCGTATTTTTCAATGTAATGTTGCAGAGTGTCTTCAGTCACTTCCGTGTTATACCAAACCGTGATGCCTTTTTTTGCAATCACGGAGAGTTCTTCTTCGATGATGGCGCGCTCTAAGCCTTGAGCTTCATACGCCCAAAGGCTTCCGCCTAAACGGTCTGTTTTTTCATAAATACTAACGTTGTAACCCTTTTTATCGAGTTCAATCGCAGCAACGCACCCACTAAGCCCTCCGCCAATAACCGCAACACTGCCTCTGTTTTTGGGCATAAGCAACGGTTTTTTGGGACTTGTATACCCTAAATCAATCACCGTTTTTTCCAGTTCACTGATGCGGATACTCCCACCCACCTCTTTTCGCACACAGTGACTCTCGCAAGGGTGGTCGCAGATTTTTCCAATAAGTCTGCTAAAGGGTATTTTGGTTTCCATCACCTTATACGCTTTAGCAAAATCACCTTTTTCAATTTCGTGTACAAAAGCAATCACATCCATATGAACCGGACACGATGCCACACAAACAGGAGGTTCTGAATGAATACACTGATTGCTGATCTCTAATAATGCGTCTAAATCCATTCTTTTCTCCTCAAAATATCGTGTTAAAGGCACACGTAAGAGGTGAGATACGCGTGTATCCCACTCTTACATGTAAAGCTTAAGCCATTGCGGCCAAAACTTTCTCAGGACGTGCTGGTAAGTGTGTTACTCTCGCACCGCACGCATTGTAAATCGCATTAATAATCGCCGCATGAGGAGCCGCCAAAGGCATTTCACCCGCACCTGAAGCACCTAGGAAGTTATTTGGTCGTTGGTATTCTGTGTAGATGAGATCCAAAGCATCGGGAACATCTTTGATTTTAGGGATACCGCATCCTGTCAAAGTTGTATGTTTTTTAAGATCATCAAAGTCTTCGGTAAGCGCTAGACCGATGCCTTGAACCAAACCACCATACATTTGTCCATCAACAACCAATTTATTGATGATCGTACCGACATCAGAAGCGAGTGTCATTTTCTCAACATTGGTTTTACCTGTTTTGGTATCAACCTCCACTTCAGCAACACAAACGCCATACATATAACCTGCAAAAGGATTGCCTTGTCCATTTGTTGGAGGGGTGTCCGTACACGGTGCTGTCCATTTACCCATGTATTTAACCTCACGACCTTCTGCTATCATTTCATCATAGGTTCTGTAGGTACCATCTGGTTTTTTCAACGCTTCAAGAAGGTTACGGCATGCAACGACGGTTGCATTACCGGTAACAAGATTAGAGCGACTTCCGCCAGCAGGTCCACTGTTAGGTGTTTTGGTCATATCGTTTAAGACAAGATCAATTTGCTCTGGTTTAAGATGTAATGGCTTTAAGGTTTCATGCGCATAGGTTAGCGTTCCGATGTCCGCACCTTGACCATGATCTTCCCATGAATTGCCTACGCTCACACCCGTTTTAGTAATTTCAGCCCACGCTTCAGAAGAGTCAGGGCCATCTAAGCCACACCCGTAGATATTCACTGAAACGCCAACGCCGTATTTTTTATCCGCTGCTGCATTGGCATTCTTTTTCGCTGCTGTCTTTTTCGCCAATTCATACACTGGTCGGCTTTTATCAAACAGCTCTTCTAAACAATAAACATCAGGAGAACACCCTGTTGGGGTTGTATCACCTGGTCTGTAAATGTTTTTGAATCTAAAATCGAACGGATCCATGCCGACTTTTTCAG
>DBTO01000263.1:3691-8500 GCA_002307095.1 Sulfurospirillum sp. UBA1314 | reverse complement strand
AACGGATCCATGCCGACTTTTTCAGCCAACTCATCAATAAGCACTTCGGATGGGAACATGATCTCAGGAGCGCCATATCCACGGAATGCTGAGCCCCAACCGTGATTGGTACAAACGGTTCGTCCATTACCACGAATGTTAGGAATCATATAGCCAGCACCACCAAATTGGAAACCACGTTGCGTTAATAAGTCACCAAATTCAGAGTAAGGACCATGATCAACACTCCAATCGGATTCTAATGCTAAAATTTTGCCCTCTTTATCAGCGGCCATTTTCATCGTTGTCCAGAACGGGGAGCGTTTACCCGTGTACGTAATTTGTTGTTTCATATTAAATTCAAGGTAGACAGGTCTTCCCGTCGCCATCGTTGCAACGCCAAGTAAGCCTTCCATTGTCGGGCTAAATTTATAACCAAACGTAGCCCCCGTATTGTTTTGAACGATATAAACATCTTCTGCTTTCATACCCACACCCTCCGCAATCATCAAAGCATGGAAGTGCAGCGCAATACTTTTGGAGTGAATAATCAGTTTTCCATCATCATCCATATAGCCAAATCCAACATCGGGCTCGAGTGGTAAGTGCGGTTGACGTTGTGTATAGAAGCTATCTTCGACAACATAAGTAGCTTTTTCCATAATAGGCGCTGTTTCAGCCCCTTTGCTGATATGGTTGGTGAAGTAAACATTTGGAGTACCAGGATGAATCTCAATCGCATCATCCGCCATCGCATCTGGAGCATTCATATACGCGGGTAAGACCTCGAGTTCTACTTTGACTTTATCCACACCTGCATGTGCCGCTTTTTCATTTTCAGCCAAGACGATAGCAATCGCATCACCGTATTGGAAGATTTTGGTATCATTTAAGATAGGACGATCAAGTCCATCTCCTTTATTCGTAGGAAACGCCAAACCATTAATACGGTTTGTGCCTTTGACATCTTTATAGGTTAATACTGCCACAACACCTGGAACCTTTTTAGCTTCTTCGGTATCAATGGATAAAATGTTGGCATGAGAGACTTCGGCTTGGACTATTTTGGCATGAAGGGTATTTAAAGGCAGTTTCAAACCTAAATCGGCACCAAAATCCCATGTTCCCATTACTTTTGCGAGAGCAGAAGGACGAATATAAGAAGAACCCACCAAAGAAGCACCTTCTGGAATTTTTTTCCAAAAATCTTTGATCGACAATTCGCCTCGTATGATTTTTGCTGCGTCCATAACCGCATCCACCAAAGGAATATACCCTGTACAACGGCAAAGGTTTTTGTTTTTTTGGAACCAATCTCTAACGTCTTCACGTGTTGGGTTGTCGTTTTGCTCTAAAAGCACTTTAGCGGAGACAATAAAACCGGGGGTACAATAACCACATTGTGCCGCCCCATGCACCATCCAAGCAATTTGAAGGGGATGAAGTTTGTCTTTCGTACCGACCCCTTCAATGGTAATAATTTCATCATTGTCTTCAATCTTTTTCATTTTAGTGATACACGATCTTACGAGTTTACCATTAAGGATAACGGTACACGTACCACATTCACCACTATTACAGCCTACTTTTGTACCCGTGAGTCCTAGTTGTTTTCGAAGTACATCGGATAACTTATCTTCTACATCTGCAACCAATGTCGTTTTAACGCCATTGATGATTAACATTTTCTTTAACATGTTTTTAACCTCATAAATATAATATTTGCAATTTCTTACATGTAAGTAATATGCAAAAAAAGCACATTTTTAGACATAAGCTTTCTGAAAGTCGCATTGTAAATGGCTATACTGTGCAATTTTTGCATAGCACTCACGATAGATCTCTCAAAAAACTCACCCAATTAAATTCACTATGAAGCACGCACATACACTGTATTATTCATGTTTTATAGAATTTTCTTTGGCCTCCCATACTCTTCGTGTTTTTTGTTGTCTTAACTCTCACTGAAGATTATATACTAGGAATATAGCATGAGTATAGCATCAGAATTGATTGTAATTACGCCTCTTTTTAAACATAGGTTTATGAGTAAATGTGTAATATATTTGCAGCTAAAAGCATGTTTTGATAACTTTCCATCTTAAAAAACTTTGTTGGAAGCTGATGTCTGATATCTTTCTTTCAGGTCAAATAAGGGAATACGTTTTATGCAAACATCCAATTTTTGTTATGAATCAGGTCCACTCGAAAATACGATAGATTTTTCAGTATTTGAACATAGTAGCACTATTTTGGTACAAATCTATTGCGGTCAAAACAAAGAGGTGTTAGCGTATCTTACCGATGTTATCCTAAGCCATATTCCACACGCTATATGTATAGGAACAACCACCGATGGCGAGATATACGGTGCGGCTATCACAACCTTACGAACCGTCATTTCTATCAGTGTTTTTGAGCACACTTCCATTAAAACAGCCTATGCCAACGATAAAGACTCCTTTCAATGCGGTGTTAAAATAGCCTCTGACTTGATAACCCCCAATACAAAGTTACTGATTCTTTTTTCAGATGGCACCCGTATGAATGCCGAAGAGTTTTTACAAGGCGTGGAGTCCTTTAATGCGACCATCCCTATTTGTGGCGGTATGGCAGGAGACAATGGAAGGTTTGAGCAAACCTATATTTCATCGCAACACACCCTCTTAGGTGCAGGTGTGGTCGGAGTCTCATTAAATTCGGATTGTTTACATGTAGCGACCGATTATAAATTTGATTGGAAACCCATAGGACTCACGCATACCATTACAAAAGCCGATGAAAATAGAGTTTACTCGATCAATGATATGAAAGCTGCTGAATTTTATGACAAATACCTTGGAAGTAACTTCTCACGGACAGAATTTCCCCTTATCCTCGAAAAAAATGGCGTCCTCATGGCAAGAGCCGTTATCGCTAAACATGAAGATGGAAGTCTGAGCTACAGTGGAAATTTAAGTGAAGGGGATCAAGTGAGAATCGGTTTTGGTGATGCTGAGTCTTTAATGAAAGACCCTATAGAAGTTTTAAAAAACTTACACAGCATCAACGTTGAAACATTTTTTATCTTCTCCTGTATGGCACGAAGAAGGTTTATGCCCTTTTTAATCAAACTGGGCATTGGTTCCTTTTCAAAAATAGCCACAACGTCAGGGTTTTATACCTACTCAGAATTTTTTCATGAAAATAGGCACAATAAACTCCTCAATCAAACACTCACCGTTGTTGCCTTAAGTGAATCACCCATCAACACATCTTCTTTAACAATCATCCCTAAAGAGGAGACTAAAAAAGATACCTCTTATTCAAAAACGATCGAATCCTTAACCCATTTGATTGAGCAGAGCGCTCGTGATTATGATGAACAGTCTAAACGATTAGAGAAGCAGATGAAGTATTCGACAAATCTTTTAGCATCGCATCGGCAGTTTTTGCGTTATACCGTACATGAAATGAACTCTCCTTTAAGTGTAATCATGTGCAGTATTGAACTGCATGAGATGGAATTTGGGAAAAGTGTCTACTTGGAAAATATTGAAGTTGCCGTTAAAAACATCTTTTCAATGTACGATGACTTGAGTTATTTGGTGAAAAAAGACCAACTTCGCTATATGCGACATAAGATTGATTTGGTTGATTATGTCCGCAGTCGCATCGAGTTTTTTGCTCAAGTTGCAGATAAAGCGAAGTCCAAACTTATCTTTGAAACCGATTGCGATAAGAGTTTTATCTTTTTTAACGAAACAAAACTTCAACGCATCATCGACAATACCTTAACCAACGCTATCAAATATACCTTTGAAAATGAAAAGATTAATGTTTCATTGACGCAAGAGAAAGGGAACTGTCACTTTTGCATCGCTTCCCATTCACGAAAAATTCAAGAACCTGAAAAGATTTTTGAAGAATATTACCGTGAAGAAGAGGCGCAAAATGGCTTTGGGCTCGGACTCAATCTCGTTAAACGAATCTGTAAGGAAGAAAACGTGAAAATAAAACTGCATTCGGATGAAAACATAACATCCTTTTCGTACCAATTTAAAATCGAGAACGCATGAAAATTTTACTCTTAGAAGATGACATTCTCCTCAACGAATCGATCACAAAATACCTCATAACCATCGGTCACGCCATGACATCCGTTCGAGATGGCGATGTCTGTTTGAGCGTCTTAGAAAAAGAGCGGTTTGACCTGCTGATTTTTGATATTAACGTACCAAATATTGATGGATTAACGATTTTAGAGACATTGCATGCGCAAAAAAAAGTGATGCCGGTTATTTTCATCTCAACACTCATTGACATCGAAGATATATCACGAGCGTTTGAGCTTGGCTGTTTTGATTATCTGAAAAAACCGTTTCATCTCAAAGAGCTCAATATCAGAATCGACCGCATTTCGAAAACCCTCAAAAAAGAGAGGCACCACAAAAGGCTCTCCGCTTCCTACAGTTTTGACTGCGATGCCATGACGCTCTATTTTCACGAAGAGCCACAAGTTTTATCCAAACGACAACTTCAAATCATCCAATTTCTCACCCACAACCGAGGATTTGTCTGTAGCTACGACATGTTCAGAGAAAGTGTTTGGAGTGATTTTGACATGGATGTTGACGAAGCAACTATACGAACAGAAGTCAATCGCCTGAAAAATCATCTCAAAGAAGATTTTATTGTCAACATCAGAGGCATCGGATATATGGTTAAAGTGCCTTCGATGTAAGGCTTACATGTAAAGGTTTTTTTAGCGTAAATCTTTCATCATTTGTTTGATAACGCGGGATAACTCACTCAGTTTCATGGAGCAAATATCAAAGAGTATTTCAGCGT
>DBTO01000263.1:0-3418 GCA_002307095.1 Sulfurospirillum sp. UBA1314 | reverse complement strand
CGAAATAATGATGCGATAAAACATCCCTAAGCCCTTTGATATTTTTCCATTCAATGCTCGGATAGCGTGGCAAAAGTTTTCCATCGGTTAATTTATCTATGTTTTTTAAACCCTCGCCAATCGCAAGTAACCGCATGGCAATGCTGTCTAATTTTTCGATATTATTACTACTGGAAAGAAAATCATCTACCGTTTTGATGGCTTTGAATCGCTCTATGACCATATCGATAGACATATCGATGTCTTCCAGTGTCGACAATACCATCAGGGTCTTATCAGACATAAATCACATCCTTCGTAATCATCTGAAGTAAAAAAGGCTTCATGTATTTATGCTTGGTCATAAGATCAACTTTCTTATGCAAAGAGGCTTCAATGTCATATTTTAAGCCCATCACATTGTCAAACTTTGCTTGCATACTCACAAAAATATCGACATCGCTATCCTCTTTGGCTTCATCACGTGCATAAGAGCCAAACAAACCGATTTCCTCAACTCCATACTTTTTTTGAAATTCGGATTTGTGCATGGAAAGATACTCAAGTATCTGTTTTTTTGTCATACATCCTCCATTGGTTTGATGTGTGATTATAACATAGAGTTCGTTACTTCACATTCCAGTTTTTAAAAACTTCTATAGTTTGTTGAACTCGTAATTTAGGCTCTGTGCCTTCTAGCTTTTCAGCCCATATTTCAAGTTCTTTCCAACTCCAATTTCCAAAATCTGTATCCGAAAATTCTTTTTTAAGTTGAGATAATGTAAGAATTTGCTCTTCTTGCAGTGCATTTTTGACTGTTTCAAGCATTTTCAGCTTTAATTTTCCCTGTTTATCATTTTTTACATACTCAAAATACTGTTGAATTAAACTTATATTCCATTCTTGATTTTCAATTAATTCACTCTCAAATAGATTAATTAAAGATTGTGAAACTGTTGTTTGAATTTTTTCATTTTTACTCTCATTGAAACGCTTAACTAGCTCTTTATAAATTTTTAGTGCAGGAGTATTTTCATTCATTTGCCCAAGTCTAATGCCTCTATTTAACAAAGCTTTTGCAACTTGTTCTTGAATTTTTTCGCTCTTATTTTCTTTGAAACGCTTATCTAACTCTTCATAAACCTCTATTGATTGTTCATTTTCATTCATTTGTCCTAATCTAAAACCTTTATTGAATAAAGCTTTTACAACTTGTTCCTGAATTTTTTCACTTTTATTTTCTTTGAAACGCCTATCTATTTCCTCATAAACTTCTATTTCTTTAATGCTTTCATTGAGTTCACCCAAGATAACACCTTTGCTAAATAAAGCTTGAGCTAAATTTTCTTGAGAAGCGTGACCTCTTTCTAATGCTTTTGTCCAATAAAAAACTGCATCTTCCTTCTTATTTTTATAAACTGCATCATAAGCCAAAATATTCCATTCATTAAAAGTATATTCTGATTCTGGCTTCTGCCTAATTAAAGTTGCGGCAAAATTAAATGTTTGTTCTTGTTCACTTTTTTGCTGTTGACTACTAGCATCTTCATTACTTGGTTTTTCTATTTCTTTTTGCACATCTCGAACTGATTTTGAAGCATCTTCTATTGTTTTATTATATTCTTTGGTTTTTTCTTCTACATGTTTCCTATTTTTTTCTATATCTCTTTCTAAGTCCTCTATTTTTTCTTGGAGTTTATTGCTATTTTCTTCCAACCATTTTTGAGCTTCTGCTTTTGCATTTAATTGTGCTTTAGAGTAAATTAAATAGCCTGCTATAGATGCAAATAACGCAACGAGTCCTACAACAAGGGTAAGAGTATCTTTTAAATCAGTGATTCGTAAATCCTGTTTATCAATAATATTTTTATACTCTTCAACGCTCTTTTGCTTATCCTCTAAATTATTAAACTTCGTTTTTAACTCATCATTTTGTTTTTCCAAAAAAGTGATTTTAGCTTTTATTTCACCCCGAGATTCGGCGTCTGTTAAAGAAGTATCTGCAAAAAGTGAAGTGAGCGTTACAAAAGAGATAAGAAGAAGTGCTTTAAGTGTCATGAAGTATCCTTATAAAAGATACTCCGCATTGTAGCAAAAATATTACTGTTATAAAATGCTCTACATTTCCACATTTTCTTCAAACGCTTTTTTGCATAACTCTTTACATGTAAAGTAAAATAAGCATTCCAATAGAGAGAAAATAAAACTCAAATTGCGGTGCCACCACAACCTATTGGCACCGCAAGAGATTAAGATTTGGCAGCATTTAGCTTTTTAAGCAGTCTGTTGGTGTTGTAGATGCTGATAAACAGCGTTGCGCCTAAGAGGACAAAGGCTAAACCAAGGCAGACGCTGAGTGCCAGAGGTATGCTTTGGCTCATCGCTTTTGAAGGAGATGCCACTTCACTTTGGGGTGCTGTTTTTTCAAACCCCGCTTTGGGAGCGATGCCTTTACGACTGATTTGATGCCCAGGACCGCCATCTAAGATCACTTCATACGGCACGTTGGGGATGCTCAACACAAGCTCACTGCTATCGGGCAGTCTTTGTTGAAGCAAAATCTCTTGGCTTCCAACTGCTTGCAGTTTGACCAAGGCGCCAGAAGCGCCCTCGCCTGTGCTAAATTCACCTTTGATGGTGATCGTGTCATCGTCATTGTCGCTTATATGTAACAAAAGCGTATGCGCGCACATAAGCGTTGGCAAGATCAATACCATCGCCCATAGAATGAATTTTTTCATGCTTTCTCCTTTTTTCTAATCCAAAATGAGTGTATCGCTTCAGGCTGACACGGTAGTTTTCGAGCACCCCAAAGAAGCAGACTTCCCAACACCAAAAGCCAAAGATCAACCCCTAAAGTAGAGCCCACAAGAGGAAATCCTAGCGCAAACCAGTGCAGTAAAACTGAGCCTAGAAACAACGCACCACCTAAAGCCAAAAACTCTTTGGCGGCTTGGTAGGCATTGAAACGGTAAAACGCCCAAAACAGCGTTGCGAGCCACGCATTGTAAAAGAGTCCTTTTTGCCACAAAAGCCGATCAGCAAGATCAAACGGCAAAAGCCACTGCAACACGAAAAGTACACCCGTTGCAGGAATGACACCCACCATGATGCTCAAAGAGAATTTTCCCATCCAGTGGTAAAAAGGAATGCGTTCATCAAATTTCTTCGCCTGTTTCTCAAGCCACAACATCACACCAAAGCCAATCGCCAAAGCAGATGCGACCATCACCAACGCCACCAATGTTCGGCTGATAATATCCACGCCGGCTAAGAAGTGAAGAAAAAATGTCGCTTCCGCAAAGAAAACACTCCACGAACGATCCAACGCTCTTTGCTCTGAGATGAGCGAACCATCGACTGCGCTGAGTGTTAGACTCGGTTTATTGAAGGAACCGCCATTTAAAAAAGGCTTGTAAACATCGTACCCTTTGAGCTC
>DBTO01000049.1:427-3789 GCA_002307095.1 Sulfurospirillum sp. UBA1314 | reverse complement strand
ATATTTTGCTCAATCACAATATCTGTGCCGATGCCTCGCGTTACGCAAACCTTGTGCCCAAAGGGTGTGAACTGCGTTGTGGAAGTGCGTATACGCTGATTCGTGATGAGTTTAAAGATGAGAAAAAAATCGCGCGTGAAAAGATCTATGATGTGCTGATTGCTATGGGGGGAAGTGATGCAGGGAATTTGACGCTAGAGATTTTAAAAACGCTCCCAGCATCTTTACATGTAAGCATTCTGACAACGAGCGCAAATGCCCATCTTTCTGAGCTTCAAAGCTATGTTGTGGGCAAACCCAATATCGCTTTACATGTAAACTCCAAAGAGGTGGCAAAAATCATGAATCAAAGCAAATGTGCGATTGTCACACCCAGTGGCATCGTGCAAGAGGTGCTTTTTATGGAAACGCCGTTTATTGCGATTAAAATTGCCCCAAATCAAGACGATATGGTTGTGTATCTCAACGAAAATGGGTATGCGGTGCTTTCATCGTTTGATCCAAAACTACTGAAAGATACCGTGAATGAATTGCTCAAAGGTCTTAAACGATGTCAGTAAAAACGATTGCTTTTTTATCCAACACCATTACCAAACCTTTTGATCGGTTTTTAAAAACGTACGAAATCACGCACTATCCACTCGATACCATCATCCCTCAGCTTTACGCCACGGTGCCTGAGGATGTGCTCATTCTTATTCTGGACATTAGCTTTTTCAAACCCAATGACGAGGAGCGTTTGAGCCTTTTGAAAAATGCGCTGATTCATTTTAGAGCGCATAACCACGCTAAAATCATCATCAACACGCTCAACGACACCTTTTACGATATTTTCACCCCGTACACACTTCAAGAAGAACAAAAACTCGTAGCACTCAACGCCTCCATCGTTGCTTTGCAACAAGAGATTCACGATGTTGCAATTCTTGATTTTTACGCTCTGTGCAAGGAGTACGGCACACGCCAACTGATGAATGAGCAAAATGGCTACTTGTTTCAAATGCCGTTTACCAAAATGGCAGTAGAGCTTTTATCCGCGCAGATTCAAGAGCGCCTTGAACTTTTCACAACGTCTCGCATCAAAGCCATTGCCGTCGATGCGGACAATACCCTTTGGGGTGGCATTGTTGGTGAAGATGGCATTGAAGGTATTCACATCGATAACAACTATCCGGGCATCGTCTACTCAAAATTCCAACACGACCTTTTGGCCTTAAAGAAGAGCGGTATCATTTTGATTTTGCTCAGTAAAAACGATGAAAGCTTAGTTCACACCGTCTTTGAAACGAAAACCATGCCGCTTTCACTGGACGATTTTGTGGCAACGTCTATCAACTGGAACGCTAAAAGTGAAAACCTCAGTGCCATTTTGGAGCGATTAAACCTAACTAAAAGTGGCATCATCTTTCTCGATGATTCGGCAACAGAGATCGAGGAGATGCGCCAACGCATGGACATCGCGTGTTATAAAATGAACCCTGAACACCCACTGGAAAATCTCGCAACTCTCCGTGGCATTACCGCGTTAAAAACATTGCATATCAGCGAAGAAGATCGGCTCAAAACCACACTTTACAAACAAGAGAATGCACGTTCATCACTGAGTTCAACCCTTGTGGGCAAGGAGGAGTTTATCGCCTCTTTGGAAATTGAACTGGAGATTACATGTAACAATACAAACCATCTTGAGCGCATCACGCAACTCATCAACAAAACCAATCAGTTCAATCTCACCACCAAACGGTATGATCTTTCCGAGGTGAAAGCATTGATGCAACAGGGTAGCGTGTATGACTTTAGTGTCAAAGATAAATTTGGCGATATGGGCATTGTGGGCGTTGTCATCATCAAAGAGAACACCATCGACACCTTTGTGATGAGCTGTCGCGTGTTGGGACGTGGTATTGAAGAGTGTGTCTTAAGTATCATTACGCATAAATACCCTCACCTCAAAGCTTCGTATATTAAAACCGATAAAAATGCGTTGGTGGAACACTTTTATGACAAAAATGGCTTTACCATCACGCATCAAGACAGCGAAACCCATTATGAATTTGCCCATTTTGTCGATGTAAATGAAAGCATAAAGGTCAGAGATGAATCTTAGAAACGTAATTTTAGATGCCCTAAAAACCATTAATGAAGATTTACAATGCGAGGCATTAGAGCATATCAGTGAGCAGACACCGTTATTTGAAGTGCTTGATTCTCTTGGTACCTTAGATCTGATTTTAGAGTTAGAATCTTCTCTCCAAAACGAATTGGGAAGGTATATCGCCGTAGCCAATGAGCAGAGTATGAATTGCAAAGAGACGCCTTTTAAGACCATTGTCACGCTAGAGGCGTACCTTGCGCAAAGGATAGAATATGAGTCACATTAGTTTCTCCAATATCGCTATAACCGCCATGGTCACGACCGTTGGCGATCAAATCATCGCGCTGGAAGATGAAAAAGAGCGTTTTGGGCTCGATGATGAAACGGTCGCAAGACTTCAAAAAACCATCGGACTCAAAACGCGTTATATTGCACAAGACGGTGTCTGTACGAGTGATCTGTGTGTTCAAAGTGCTCAGAATATTTTCGATCATACCGCCATCAACAAAGAAGAGATTGAAGCGCTCATTTTTGTAACCCAAAGTGCGGATTATAAAGCGCCATCAACCGCGATTATCATGCAAGATCGTTTGGGACTGCCCAAAAGTTGCGCCGCTTTTGACATCAATCTTGGGTGCAGTGGCTTTATTTACGGACTTTTTACCGCCTTTAGCTACGTCAACAGTGGCATGAAAAAAGTACTCCTCTGCGTGGGCGATGTCAACCGTCACTTTGCAGGAGAAAAGGACAAAATCCTCACACCGCTTATGGGCGATGCGGGCAGTGCGATTATCATCGAGCAAACCCCTTCTGCACAGAGCTTTTTTGCGCTCTACAGCGATGGAAGCGGTTACCAACACCTCATCATTCCCAAAGGTGGGCTACGAGAGCCTTCATCAGAGCAGTCGCGCATCCCCACTGTGCGAGACGATGGCAGTATCCGAAGTGATGAAGATCTGTTTATGGATGGCAAAGAGGTGTTTAATTTCGCGATTAAAACCGTACCCCCGCTGATCAAAGAGCTTTTAGATTACGCAGGCTACGAAAATGATGCGATTGACTATTTTGTTCTGCATCAAGCCAACCCGTACATCTTAAAAACCATCGCTTCAAGGCTCAAAGTCAGTCCTGAAAAAGTGCCGCTTGAGACGGGACAAATCTATGGCAATCAAAATTCAGCCTCCATCCCTGGCACAATCAATGGCTTTTTAAGTGAACCCTTCCAAACCTCCGATCTTACAATTGCCATTGCAGGGTTTGGCATTGG
>DBTO01000049.1:0-138 GCA_002307095.1 Sulfurospirillum sp. UBA1314 | reverse complement strand
TGCTTCATACCCACGCCATTTACGCACCCAAAACGTTACGGTACACAAAGGATGAAAAATGACACAAGATGATTTTTTAGTGCTCCTTCAAAAGGAGATTCAACGCGAAAATACTTTACATGTAAACGATCTTTTGGA
>DBTO01000050.1:10773-10897 GCA_002307095.1 Sulfurospirillum sp. UBA1314 | reverse complement strand
CCTCTGCGAAAAGCACAAACTCTTTCTCATTGACGATGCGAGTCACGCACTTGGAAGCGAAATGAATGGGCAAAAAGTGGGCAATGTGGCGGATATGAGCATCTTTAGTTTTCACGCGATTAAG
>DBTO01000050.1:7106-10733 GCA_002307095.1 Sulfurospirillum sp. UBA1314 | reverse complement strand
ACATCGACGAGCGCAAAATCGAAGCTCTGATCTCACCCCAAACCAAAGCGGTCAGTGCGGTTGATTTTGGGGGAAATCCTGTTGAAATTCAAGCTATTAAAACGCTCTGTGAAAAACACCAACTCTTCCTCATTGACGATGCGAGCCACGCACTTGGAAGCGAAATGAACGGGCAAAAAGTGGGGAATATCGCCGATATGACCATCTTTAGTTTTCACGCGATTAAGCCCATCACCACGTTTGAAGGCGGTGCTATTGCGACCAATAATACGGAGTTTTACGAAAAAGCCAAACTGCTTCGCAGTCATGGCATCGTGAAAAAAACCCACTGGAATTCCGATATGATCGTTCTTGGCGAAAACTATCGTTTGAGCGATGTTGCGTGTGCTTTGGGACTTTCACAACTCAAACGACTCGATAGCTTTATCGCCAAGCGCGCAGACATCGCACGTTACTATGATGAACGCTTTCAAAACAATGCTTATTTTACAACGATTGCGATTGCACCCACGAAAAAAAGCTCGTATCACCTCTACCCTATTTTGCTCGATTCTTCCCTGTGGTGCGCAAAAGAAGAACTTTTTGAAGCGTTACATGTAAAAGGCATTGGAGTGCAAGTTCACTACAAACCGATCTACCAATTTAGCTACTACAAAGAACGTTTTGGCGAACAACGTCTCGCAACCGCCGAAGATTTCTACCGTGCGGAACTCTCCATCCCGTGTCATCAAGGCATGAGCATGGAGGATGCTGTGTGGATTGCCGATACGCTCATTGAGGAGATTGAAAAACTCAAAGGATGCAAAAGGTGAACATCGCCATCATCCCCGCACGTGGCGGAAGCAAGCGCATTCCTCGCAAAAACATCAAAGCCTTTTGTGGCAAACCATTGATCGCCTATAGCATTGAAGCTGCACTCCAAAGTGGACTTTTTGAAAAAATCATCGTCAGTACCGATGATGAGGAAATCGCAACGGTTGCCAAAAGCTATGGTGCCGAGGTTCCTTTTTTGCGACCGCGTGAGCTTAGCGATGACTTTACAGGCACGGGTGCAGTGGTGGAGCATGTGCTTCAAACCTTGAAAGAGCGAGGTGAAACGTATGATTTTGCCTGCACGATTTACGCTACGGCACCGCTTTTAGAGCCACGCTACCTCATCGAAGGCTTTAAAAAACTAAGAGAAAGTGACGCTGTGTACGCCTTTTCCGTCACATCGATGCCTTTTCCAATTTGGCGTACCTTCAAAATTACCGAAGCAAAACGGTGTGAAATGTTTTGGAGGGAAAAATTTTCAGCCCGTAGCCAAGACTTGGAGGAAGCGTACCAAGATGCTGGGCAATTTTACTGGCATAACCTTCATAAAACCGCGCACGATGTGATGTTTGGAAGCGAGAGTATTCCCATCGTTTTACCTCGCCATCTCGTCCAAGACATCGACACGCCCGAAGACTGGACACGCGCTGAACTCATGTACAAAGTGCTTCATGAAAACACTGATAAGAGCTGATAGTTCGAGCACCATCGGGCTTGGGCACATCATGCGCGACCTTGTGCTAGCGCAAAGATTGGAGGGCGAAGTGGTGTTTGCCTGTCAAGCGCTTCAAGGAAGCATGATTGAGCAAATTCCCTATGAAGTGAAAATCCTTCAAACCAACGATGCAGACGAACTGATAGCGCTCATAAAATCTTTACATGTAAACCTTTTGGTGATCGATCATTATGGCATTGACGCCCGTTTTGAGCAGACCGTGAAAGAGGCGACAAATGTCACCATCCTGAGCTTTGATGACACCTACCAAGCGCATCATTGCGATATTTTGCTCAATCACACCATCTGCGCCGATGCCTCTCGTTACGTAAACCTTGTGCCCAAAACGTGTGAACTACGCTGTGGCAGCACGTATACATTGATTCGTGATGAGTTTAAAAAAGAAAAAAACATCGCGCGTGAAAAAATCTACGATGTGCTAATTGTGATGGGTGGAAGTGACGCAGGAAATCTGACGTTAGCAATTTTAAAAACCCTCTCAGAATCTTTACATGTAAGCATTCTGACGACGAGCGCAAATGCCCATCTTTCTGAGCTTCAACGCTTTGTTGAGGCATTTCCAAACATCGCTTTACATGTAAACTCAAACGAGGTTGCCAAAATCATGAACCAAAGCAAATTGGCGATTGTAACACCCAGTGGCATCGTGCAAGAGGCGCTTTTTATGGAACTGCCGTTCATTGCGATTAAAATTGCCCCAAATCAAGACGATATGGTTGTGTATCTCAACAAAAATGGGTACGCGGTGCTTTCATCGTTTGATCCAAAAATACTCAAAGATACCGTAGATGAATCGCTAAAAGGTCTTAAACCATGTCAGTAAAAACGATCGCTTTTTTATCCAACACCATCACCAAACCCTTTGATCGATTCTTAAAAGCGTATGAAATCACGCACTATCCACTCGATACCATTATCCCTCAACTCTATGCCACCGTACCTGAAGATGTGCTCATTCTCATACTGGACATCGGCTTTTTTAAACCCAATTATGAGGAGCGTTTGAGCCTTTTGAAACATGCACTGATTCATTTTAGAGCGCACAACCACGCCAAAATCATCATCAACACGCTCAACGACACCTTTTACGATATTTTCACACCGTATACGCTTCACGAAGAGCAAAAACTCGTGACACTCAATACTTCCATTGCATCTTTGCAACAAGAGATTCACGACGTTGCGATTCTTGATTTTTACGCTCTGTGCAAGGAGTACGGCACGCGCCAACTGATCAATGAGCACAATGGCTACTTGTTTCAAATGCCGTTTACAAAAATGGCGGTAGAGCTTTTATCCACTCAGATTCAAGAGCGCCTTGAGCTTTTCACGAACCCTCGTATCAAAGCCATTGCCGTCGATGCGGACAACACCCTTTGGGGCGGCATTGTCGGAGAAGATGGCATTGAAGGTATTCACATCGACAATAACTATCCGGGCATCATCTACTCAAAATTTCAATACGATCTTTTAGCCTTAAAGAAGAGTGGTATCATCTTGATTTTGCTCAGTAAAAACGATGAAAGCTTAGTCCATAAAGTCTTTGAAACCAAAACTATGCCGCTTTCACTGGATGATTTTGTGGCAACATCCATCAACTGGAACGCTAAAAGCGAAAATCTGAGTGCCATTTTAGAGCGATTAAACCTCACCAAAAGTGGCATTATTTTTCTCGATGATTCGGCAACAGAGATCGAGGAGATGCGCCAACGCATGGGCATCGCGTGTTATAAAATGAACCCTGAAAACCCACGGGAAAATCTTGCGACCCTTCGTGGCATTTCTGCGTTAAAAACGCTGCACATCAGCGAGGAAGACCTTTCTAAAACTGCGCTTTACAAACAAGAAAATGCCCGTTTATCGCTAAGCTCAACCCTTGTGGGCAAAGAGGAGTTTATCGCCTCATTGGAGATTGAGCTCGAGATTACATGTAACAATGCAAACCATCTCGAGCGCATCACACAACTCATTAACAAAACCAATCAGTTCAATCTCACCACCAAACGGTATGATCTTGCAGAGGTAAAAGCGTTCATGCACAGTGGAAATGTGTATGACTTTAGCGTCAAAGATAAATT
>DBTO01000050.1:0-6770 GCA_002307095.1 Sulfurospirillum sp. UBA1314 | reverse complement strand
GATGAGCTGTCGTGTGTTGGGACGTGGCATTGAAGAGTGTGTCTTAAGTATCATCGCGCATAAATATCCTCACCTCAAAGCTTCGTATATTAAAACCGATAAGAACGCGTTGGTCGAACACTTTTATGAACAAAATGGCTTTACCATCACGCATCAAGACAGCGCGATCCATTATGAATTTGCCCATTTTGTCGATGTAAATGAAAGCATAAAGGTCAAAGATGAATCTTAGAAACGTAATTTTAGATGCCCTAAAAACAGTGAATGAAGATCTTCAATGTGAGGCATTAGAGCATATCAGTGAGCAGACACCGTTATTTGAAGTGCTCGATTCTCTTGGCACCTTAGATCTGATTTTGGAGTTAGAATCTTCCTTGCGAAACGAATTGGGAAGGTATATCGCTGTAGCCAATGAGCAGAGTATGAATCGTAAAGAGACACCTTTTAAGACCATTGTCACGCTAGAGGCGTACCTTGCAGAAAGGATCGAACATGAGTCACATTAGTTTCTCCAATATCGCCATAACCGCCATGGTCACCACCGTTGGCGATCAAATCATCGCGCTGGAAGATGAGAAAGAGCGTTTTGGGCTTGATGACGAAACGGTCGCGAGACTTCAAAAAACCATCGGACTCAAAACGCGCTACATTGCGCAAGATGACGTCTGTACGAGTGATCTGTGTGTTCAAAGTGCCAAGAATATCTTCGAGCATACCGCGATCAACAAGGAAGAGATTGAAGCGCTCATTTTTGTTACCCAAAGTGCGGATTATAAAGCGCCATCAACGGCGATTATCATGCAAGATCGTTTGGGACTGCCTAAAAGTTGCGCTGCTTTTGACATTAACCTTGGATGCAGCGGCTTCATCTACGGGCTTTTTACCGCTTTTAGCTACGTCAACAGTGGCATGAAAAAAGTGCTTCTCTGCGTGGGCGATGTTAACCGTCATTTTGCGGGAGAAAAAGACAAAATCCTTACACCGCTTATGGGCGATGCAGGCAGTGCGATTATCATCGAGCAAACCCCATCTGCACAGAGCTTTTTTGCGCTCTACAGCGATGGAAGCGGTTACCAACACCTCATCATCCCAAAAGGTGGTCTCAGAGAGCCCTCATCAGAGCAGTCGCGCATCCCCACTTTGCGAGATGATGGCAGCATCCGAAGCGATGAAGATCTGTTTATGGATGGCAAAGAGGTGTTTAATTTCGCGATTAAAACCGTGCCACCACTGATCAAAGAGCTTTTAGAATACGCAGGCTACGAGAATGATGCGATTGACTATTTTGTTCTGCACCAAGCCAATCCGTACATCTTAAAAACCATCGCTTCACGGCTCAAAGTCAGCCCTGAAAAAGTGCCACTTGAGACGGGGCAAATCTATGGCAATCAAAATTCAGCCTCGATTCCTGGCACGATCAATGGCTTTTTAAGTGAACCTTTTCAAACCTCCGATCTTACGATTGCCATCGCAGGATTTGGCATAGGGCTTAGTTGGGGTGGCGCGGTGCTTCATACCCACGCCATTTACGCGCCCAAAACGTTACGGTACACAAAGGATGAGAGATGACACAAGATGATTTTTTAGTACTCCTTCAAAAGGAGATTCAACGCGAAAACGCTTTACATGTAAACGATCTTTTGGAAGATATTCCTGAGTGGGATTCGATGGCGATGCTCGTTGCACTCAATGTTTTTGATGAAATCGGCGTCGAAGTTGACATCGATGATCTGGAAAAGTGCAAAAGCATCAAAGATATTTTACAAAAGGCTGGCTTTGACGCTTAGTGGCTTTGGCATCACGCTCTCTTCATTGCAACACGACCAGATAGAGATGGTAAGACGGTGGCGCAATAGCGATCATATCAAGCGTTATGCACGCCAACAAGAACCTATCAGCCCAGAGCAACAAAAAGCGTGGTTTAGCGGATTGCAAGCCAAAGCAGATGAGTATTTTGTGATTTTTGTGCATGAAACACCTGTTGGGCTGATCTGGTTTAATGTCAAAAACAGGCTCATTGAAACAGGCTTTTACCTTTACGATGAGACAGAGCAAAACTCCCTCACGCCCTATAAAATTGTCACCCTTTTTCATGAATATCTCTTTGATATCAAGCAGTTTGAAAGCATTTATTGTCATATTTTGCACGATAACACACGTGCATTACGGTTCAATCTTTCCCTTGGTTATGCACTTTTTTCAGAACATGAACAGACCAATGCGTATAGGCTCACACACGAAAATTACACTAAAGCCAATGCCAAAATTCTCAAACTTCTCAAAAGAGAACGACCATGATCATCGGCCATCACGATACCGACAAAGCGGTTTTCATCATCGCAGAACTCTCCGCCAACCACAACCAAGAGTTTAATGTAGCTCGCAATGCGATTAAAATCGCGCATGAAACAGGCTGCGATGCGATCAAATTTCAAACCTATACAGCTGATTCTTTAACTTTAAATATCAAAGAAGACAAGTTCAAAGCAGGCGATTTGTGGAGCGATGAGTATCTTTACGATCTTTATCAGCGAGCCGCGATGCCCTACGCATGGTATACGCCTTTAAAAGCCTATGCCGATGAGCTAGGCATACTGCTTTTTTCCTCTCCCTTTGATCATGAAGCGGTAGATGTGTTAGAGCATATCGATGTTTCTTCCTATAAAATCGCTTCCTTTGAGATCACCGATATTCCACTTATTCGCTATGTTGCTTCTAAACAAAAGCCCATCATCATCTCCACGGGCATTGCCAATATCGAAGATATTGAGCTCGCGATTCTTACATGTAAAGAAGTTGGCAATGAAAATATTGCACTTTTAAAATGCACCAGTGCCTATCCTGCAACGCCTGAGAGCATGAATCTTCTCACCCTTACTGATATGCGCAAACGCTTTGGATGTGAAGTGGGGCTTTCCGATCACACGATGGGTATGGAAGCCATCATCGCCTCAATAGCCCTTGGTGCGCGCATCATAGAAAAGCATTTCACCCCCGATGAAACCCTCGATACCCCAGATAAAGCCTTCTCACTCACACCAGCGCAGCTCCAAGATATGGTAAACTCCATTCGTAAAACCGAAGCGATGTTAGGGAACGTGAACTATGATGATAAAAATAAAACTTACGCACGCAGTCTTTATGTGAGCCACGATATTCAAAAAGGGGAGCCATTGAGCAAAGAGAATATCAAAAGTATTCGTCCAGGAGACGGTCTGCATCCTCAATATTACGAAGACGTTTTGGGGAAAATTGCAGCATGTGACATCAAAGCAGGAACTCCACTCAGTCAAGCACTCATCGACTGGAAACCCAAAACCCAATGAACATTCTGATTCTTACGCGCATCGCCAATAAAAATGGCAACTCTATCTACAATTCTTACACACAAGGCATCACGAACAACTATCCCAATGCCATTGTTATGGACTACTTTGATCTCTACTTTGAAAAGGGAAAAAGTGGGTTTGAGCAGACGATTTTAGAGCAGATTGAAACTCATGATATAGATTTGATTTTTATCAATTTTGTCAGTGGAGATTTAACCTTTGATATCATCTTTTTAGAAAAACTCTCTCAACACTGTTTTATAGTAATGAATTTTTACGATGGGGAACTCTTTTTTGAACCGATTGATCGCTACTATGCACAATGCGCTGACGTGGTATTAATACCAGCATCATCGTGCTTTACTTATAACTACAAACTTCTTGGTATCAATGCTATCTCAACACTCTCCTTTTTTGATAGCCATTTATACACTCCAAAAGTGATCACCAAGGATATCGATATCTCTTTTGTCGGGGACGTCAGTAAAAAATCACGTCAAGATTTTATCAATTTCCTCATAGAAAAAGGTTATGCAGTAGAAGTTTTTGGGAAAAATAGCCAACATGGTAGTGTCAGTTTTGATACGATGATAGACATTTTTAATCGCAGCAAAATCAATCTCAATTTTTCAGATACGATAGATCAACGAAACTTCAACACCTATACCAACACGAATTATTCTATCGTGAAAAACATCGTAAAGCATATGAATCAACTCAAAGGTCGCTCAATTGAGGTTGCTTTATGTAAAGGATTTGTCCTAACACAGCATGCAACCGGTATCGAAGAATTGTTTACGAAAGACGAGATTGATACCTTTAACTCTAAGGAAGAGCTTTTACAAAAAGTTCAATACTATCTAGCACACAATAAAAAAAGAGAAGAAAAAGCAGCTAATGCTTATAAGATGGCTCTGACAAAATTTGATGCTACCACTGCTTTTTCAAAAATTTTTCAAGCATTAAGCATACAAGAAAGAGCCCAAAAAAACGTACTTTTAGACCAAGACTTTATATCCAATTACACAACCTATCATCTCCTTTACTTTTTCAATTTTTTCTTCAAATTGAGATTCAACCATTTGAGAGAAGAGCTTACAATTATCACGGCTCATCCCATCAACTTAAAAATGACATGGTATTATCTACGACAACAGTTCAAATATTTTTTAATGCGTACATTCTCTGGATAGTCATTTCTCTTCGAGAAGCTTTCGTTTCAATCGCGTTTTTGTCATATGCTCTATATGTTCTCGCGCATCTTTACCAAATTTTGCCTCTAGCATATCAAGGTAAGCTGGATTTTCAAAATATTCATGAAAAGCGTTATCTCTAAATTTAACAATCTCTTTGGGTGCTAAATATTTTGAAGGTAAAGGCTGCATATCATAGGCATGTTGCGAAAAACCTATCCAGCTATCTGGCAATTTCAATCCATCATTGAGTGCAATTTTATAAAGCGGAGAACCAGGGTACGCCATTGCACAATAAAAATTTGCGAATTCCGTATTCAACTCTTTGGCTAAATCTAATGTCTCTTGCATCGTTTCTAGCGTATCATCTTGCAAACCAAAAATATAATTTGCCCCTACGTAAATGCCACTCTCTTGAATCATTCTTACATTGTTTTGAATATCTTTAACACGCATTTTTTTTGAAGCACCATCTCTTACCCCGGCGTTAGCTGATTCAATTCCAATACCTAACCAATTAAACCCAGCCGCTTTCATTTTAGCTAAATTCTCTTTTTTGATTGTATCAATTCTTGCGTAAGCCCACATGTTTAAATCGTAGCCTTTTTCTAAAATATAATCTACAATTTTCATATAATGAGACTCTTCCAAGACAAACATCTCATCAATAATTTTAAGATTTTTTACACCGTATTTTTCGACCAAAATTCCAATCTCTTCAATCACTAATTCTGGATTTCTATAGCGAATAGTAGATTTTCCAAACGGGGTGTTGATACAGCAAAACGTACATTTATAAGGACACCCCAATGATGTGTAAATGGCAGCATAAGGCATTCTGTTATGAATACGATCAAAACAGTGCCAATTATGGGCTCTGTATTTATCCATAGGAAGTAGATCCCATGCGGCAATAGGTAGATACGCATCCAACTCTTTATAAAGGTCATGCTTTGGATTATTTTTTAAAGCCTTATTGTCGTAGTACCAAAGGCCACTGACACTAGAGAGCTCTTTTGTCTCTTTCAAGGCAGTCACGAGCTCTTTAAGTGGGACTTGCTCTTCTCCTTCAATCACAAAGTCAATGCTCTCTTCCTCTAAAGTTCTTTGTGGTAAAGCAGATGGATGCAATCCAGCAAAAACAATTTTAATATCGGATACTTTTTTGATAGCACGTGCTAGCCTGCCAGAAATTGGCATATTTTGCGTCGAAGCAGAGGGCTGATTACCATAAACAATAATAGCCACAAGTAAGGGATCTAACTCTTTTACTAGTTCCGCAGTCTCTTGTGGAGACATATTTAATGCATTCGCATCTATAATTGAAACATTAAAACCTTCATTTCGCAAATATGCCGCAAATGAGGCAGTTAAAAAAGGAGGTTCAATAGCCGAAATAGTGCTACCAAGTCCTTGATACACCTCTTTTCTATCACCTGGGTTTACAAATACAATGTCATATTTTTTCATAAAGTACTACTCTCCAATTTTATTATAATTTTTACAACTCTATACACAAGATGTCTTCTTGTTTAACATTCATCTCTTTCAGTCTAGCGGATGTAACGTCTTTTTCATTGTGAGGTAGAATGATGTATTTAACACCACTCTTGTGGGAGATCGTTTCAGCGAACAACCCACCTAAATCTATATAATCGCACGAAGATTCTTCTGTTTTTTGTTTAATAATTGCAGACAAAGAGCATTTAACATCTTCATCCATTTGAATATAATTTGGATTCAGTCCAAAAACAGAATATCCCGCATTTTGCAAAGCACCTGCTATATAGGGTAATCCTTGAGGAACGATGTTTGTAATGATATTAGAATCGGGATAATTATCTTTTGCTAAAATGAGTAATACATTTTTCATCTTAACCTATTTCCAACTTCAACAGTTCCTTAAAATTGGATAGAATCAAATCTGCATCTAAGAGTTTGTCTTTACAAAGCGTTGATTCTAAGGCTATACAAAAAATATTTGCTGCTTTAGCTGATTTTATTCCCATTGGTGCATTTTCAATAACCACACACTCTTTTGCATCTAAACCTAAATACTTCAAAGCCTTTTCATACGGCTCTTTATCAGGTTTCCCTTTTGTCACGTCATTGGCAGTAACGACTAAATCAAAATAGCCATGCAAACCCGCTTCACGTAAAATATATTCAATTCTGTGTTGAGCTCCGCCAGTAACCAAAGCTATCTTTATAGAGCCTTTTAAATTCGTTAATAACTCAAAAACGCCAT
>DBTO01000002.1 GCA_002307095.1 Sulfurospirillum sp. UBA1314 | reverse complement strand
ACGACAGTCGAAGAGACCATTATCGAAACAAGTGGTGTGATGGGTGAGAGTGTTAAGTCCGTTATTATCAGTACAAATAACTCCAATAAAATCGCAAAAGATACCGATAAGATCGTCGATCTTGTGACCAACATCAACTCCATTACCTCTGAGAATGCCAGAAGTGTGGAAGAGATCGCCTCTGCAGCGGATCATCTCTCCAAGCTCGCGGAAAATCTCAATGTGAAGTTGGGGCAGTTTCAGTAACCATTGATTTAAGAGGTAAAAGACACACTGTTTTTTACCTCTTAAAATAGCATGACGCATGTCACTCACTTTTAACACATAGGGATAGTGTATTGAAAACAATGAAGGATTCTAACTGCCATTTTGCATTGTTCGCGATTGATCACTTAACGCTTCTACCCAATCGAACTTCTTTAGTGAACGCTTTAGTCCATCTGGAAAAAGGTTATAAAGAGAGTTTTCAAGCGTTATTCCTTCTGGATTTAGACCATTTTAGAACGATCAACCATACACAAGGGCATACAATGGGCGATCGAATTTTGCTAGAACTTACACAAAAGCTAAAGCAATTTGGAGTAGAAGTTTACCGTTCAGGCGGAGATGAATTTGCTATCCTTTATGAAACAAATTTATGCAAAGAATCACTGGCAAAAGATGCCTCACTCCTTTTTGCCCAATCGCTTTTGAACACAGTCTCGACGCCTCTTTATATTGCCCCTAAAACATTTCATTTAAGGGCGAGTATCGGTGTGATTCTTTTTAAACATCATACCTATTCAGCAGAACAGCTTTTTCAGTACGCAGATAGTGCTCTTTTTTGTGCAAAAGAGGAAGGCAAAAACAGAATCCGCTTTTTTCAAGCTGATTTTCAAAAAAAGATGGAGAGCAATGCCATTTTTTTGGAACAGTTACAATATGCTATTGATAATGATCAAATGGAGCTTTACTACCAAAAACAAGTCCGTTTAACTCAAGAACAGGTAGCATATATCTGTGGAGCAGAAGCATTGATACGTTGGCATCACCCACATAGCGGAATGGTTCCACCCAATCAATTTATTCCTATTGCAGAGGAGAGTGGATTGATTATTCCTCTAGGATATTGGATTTTAGAACATGCCATGAAACAACTTAAACAATGGGAGAGTGATCCTATTAAAAAAGCGTGGCATCTTTCAATCAACATCAGTGCAAAACAATTTGAGCATGATGATTTTTTACCGATGCTTCACACACTTCTTAAATGTATTACATGTAATCCTCAAAAAATTCAATTTGAATTAACCGAGAGTTTATTAATTCAAGATGCTAAAAAAGCGTTACGTAAGATTTTTGAACTCAAACGACTTGGTATTGCACTCTCCATCGACGATTTTGGTACAGGCTTTTCCTCACTTTCGTATTTGCGAAGACTTAAAGTGGATGAACTTAAAATCGATAAAAGTTTTGTGAGAAGAATGCTCACCAGCCCCGTAGATTTCACGATTGTTGAAATGATTTTGACTTTAGGGAGGCGCTTTCATCTTAACATTATTGCAGAAGGAATTGAAACACAAGCGCAATACGAGGCGCTCAAGCACTTAGGATGTCACTTTTTTCAAGGCTATTTTTTTCATAAACCTTGCCCTGAGCACGCTCTTATCTAATGATTATAACCCAAAATTGGCTCTTTAAATTTTACCTCAAAGAGCCAAAAATATTAAAGTGTAGCCAATGCCTCTTTGGCGTATTTGACACCAAGCTCATACGCTTTATTATTTGCAGCATGAACCTTTTCAGGTACTTTGGAGAGCATAACTTCACGGACTAAGTCGTGTGGCAGTACTTGGGTCATCTCAACGGTAATGGAAAGTGCCACCACCGATTGGGTGATCACATTGCCCACCTCTTCTTTGGCAATCGTAATAATAGGAATCTCAATGATCTTCCATTTTTTACGATCATCTTCGCTTACTTTAACCAAATTTGGCTCAACCACGATGATTCCACCGGGTTTTACACCATTTTTAAAGTGATTGAAACTGACTTGTGCCGTAGCGATCATAAACTCAATTTCACCCTCATTGGCATAAGGAAAAAGGATTTCGCTCTCATCAAGCAAAATATCAACTTTGGTAGGGCCACCGCGCACTTGAGAGGTATAGGTGGAAGCTTTGACGCCGTATCCACCCTCTTTGATCTTTGCAACCGCTAAAATTTCACCCGCCAAGATAACACCCTGACCACCCACACCTACGAAACGTAATTGTCTTCTCATCAGGGGCTCCTTATAGCACAACGGTTGTTTTATTTTGTGCGGCGTAGATGACTTTGTCGTACGCTTCACAGTATTCGAGTTTGTCCTCTTCTTGCTTGAGGATGCCTGTTGGGAATTTATCCACACGCTCTTCCGCACTTAAAAGTTCAAACTTATTTTTACCCACAATACGATTTTCAATCCACGCAAGATTTTGTACCGCTTCGCCCATTTTGTTTTTACGTCCAAGGTTGATGTGACAGTTGGAGAACACATCAAAGAACGAATACCCTTTGTGAGAAAAACCTGCAACAAACATCTTCTCTAATTTTTGAGGATCAAGCACAGACTCTCGCGCAACAAAGGTCGCACCTGCAGCATCGGCTAATTTTGCCGCATCAAACGTTGGATCGACGTTGCCATAATTGGCCGTTGATGTCCAAAACCCTTGAGGTGTAGTTGGACTGGTTTGTGAGTTGGTCAAACCGTAAATAAAGTTATTGATCAAAATATGATTTAGATCGATGTTTCTTCGACAGCCATGAATGGTATGGTTACCACCAATGGCAAGACCATCACCATCACCGGTGACAACAACAACATGTTTTTCAGGGTTTGCAAGCTTGATGCCTGTGGCATATGCAATCGCACGACCATGCGTTGTATGAACCGTGTTACAGTCGATGTAAGAGCTAAAACGTCCACTACAGCCAATACCTGACACGATGCACACATCGTTCATATCCCAACCCATTTTATCGATAGCACGAATAACGGATTTTAAGATAACACCATCACCACAACCCCAACACCATAAGGTTGGCATTTTATCTACACGTAGATATTTATCGTAATTAAATGCCATTACATCATCTCCTTAACTTTAGCAACCATTTCAAGTGGAGCGATTGGGCGACCGTTTGCTTTGTGCAGTGTCGCAAAATCATCTCGTTTCATAACGCGCTCTATCTCTTCTAAATATTGTCCCATATTGAGCTCTGTTACCATGATCTTCTTAAATTTTTTACCAATCTCTTGAAGTTTAGCAACAGGACTTGGCCAAAGTGTAATCGGTCTAAACAGACCTGCTTTGATGCCATCATTGCGAAGTTTCATTACCGCTTCTTTCGCACCACGGCTGATACTGCCATAGGCAATAATACAGACATCAGCATCATCCAACATAAACTCTTCGTAATGGACAATATCTTCAGATTTGGTATTGATTTTGTTCACCAAACGCTCGATGTTGTACTCACAAATCGTACCATCTTCCGTTGGAAAGCCCATTTCACCATGGTGCAAACCTGTGACGTGGTAGTGATAGCCTTTAAAGAAAGGGTTGAGTACGGCTGGCTCGGTAGGACCTGCAGCATACGGTTTGTAGTCTTTTGGGTCACCCGTAAACTCAGCACGTTTGACCACGCTTTTTTCAATCTCTGCAAGATCAGGAAGCATCGCTTTTCCGTGCATATGTCCTAGGGTTTCATCTAAAAGAACAAAGACGGGCGTCATATATTTTTCAGCGATATTAAAGGCTCTTACGGTTTCCGTGTACGCCTCTTCAAGACTGCCTGGGCAGAGTGAAATAGAGGCAAAATCGCCATGTGTTGGGTACTTTGCTTGACCAATATCGGCTTGAGAAACACGGGTTGGAAGACCTGTTGAAGGACCACCACGCATAACGTTAACGATGACCAAAGGAACTTCGGTGATAAAGCTATAACCAATTTGTTCTGCTTTGAGTGAAATGCCAGGACCGGATGATGCGGTCATAGATTTTGTTCCACTCATGGAAGCGCCAAGAGCGACACAGATACCAGCGATCTCATCTTCCATTTGAATAAACTTTCCACCCACACGTGGAAGTAGTTTGCTTAAATCCTCTGCAATTT
>DBTO01000087.1 GCA_002307095.1 Sulfurospirillum sp. UBA1314 | reverse complement strand
AGCAGTGATGTGATGACGCCATTTTCCTCGTTTGCAACCACGAACTGGAGTTACGGTGCGCAGAGTTTGACGCGTTATAACGGTTTGGCTTCGTATGAAATCCAAGGTGCAGCCGCTTCAGGCATTAGCTCTGGTGTGGCGATGGATAAGATAGAAGCCCTGCAAGAGGCCTTGCCCTCAGGCACAAGCTTTGCGTGGAGTGGGCTTTCGTATCAAGAGCGTTTATCGAGTGGTCAAACATTGAAACTTTATGCCATTTCCATTTTGGTCGTCTTTTTATGTTTAGCAGCACTGTATGAGAGTTGGGCGGTACCCTTTTCCGTTCTCTTGGTCATTCCTTTAGGCGTTTTTGGATCTGTCGTAGCGGCATCGCTTCGAGGGTTGGAAAACGATGTCTATTTCCAAGTAGCACTTTTGACGACCATTGGACTCTCGTCTAAAAATGCGATTTTGATTGTGGAGTTTGCTGAGGCGGCGTATAATCGTGGAAGCACACTGGTCGATGCGGCCATTGAAGGCTCAAAGCTCAGACTTCGCCCGATTTTGATGACCTCTTTGGCGTTTATCGCAGGTGTTCTTCCTTTAGCACTTTCCAGTGGAGCAGGGGCGAACAGCCGTATCTCTATTGGTACAGGTATTGTGGGTGGAACACTGAGTGCGACCTTCTTGGCGATCTTTTTGGTACCGCTCTTTTTTGTGCTTGTTCGAGGAGTTTTTCCCAAACGCCATGCGCTTAAGGCAAAGGAGGCTTTGGATGCGTAATCTCAAAATAGAGTCTATCAGTATCGTTTTAGCTTCCTTTCTTTTGGGTGGATGCGTCTCTCTTGCCCCCGATTACGAGCGCCCAACCGCGCCTATGCCTAGCACGTGGAAGGTCGATGTGAACGAGAAAAATCACAATGCGCAAGCCCTTGCTTGGGAAGCTTTTATTCGCGATGAAAGGCTTCAAAGCGTTATCCGTCAGTCATTGGAGCAGAGTCGCGATCTTCGCAAAGCCATCGCCAATATCGAGGCGGCACGTGCGACATACCGCATTCAGCGAAGTGCTGAATTGCCAACACTTGAAGCCTCTGCCTCTGGAAGCAAAGCGCGTACGGTGACCACGAACAATAGCACCGCCATCACGCAAAGCTCTTCAGCAACGCTAGGGATTAGCAGTTATGAATTAGACTTTTTTGGCAAAGTCAGAAATGCGAGCGAGGCAGAGTTTGAGACCTACAAAGGGGTGGAAGAGGCAGAGCGCTTGGTACGCTTGACGCTGATTGCTGAGACAACAACGGCATGGCTTACGTATGCGTCTGATCAGACTCTTTTGACGCTTTCAAAACAGACAGAACAGAGTGCCAAACGCTCGTTTGAACTCGTGCAAAAACGGGTTGAGTTGGGGATTGATTCCAATGTTTCCCTTTACAGCGCGCAGAGTATTTTTCAACAAGCAAAGGCGGATGTCGCAAGCTATACCACAAAAGTTGCGCAAGATTTGGCGGCACTTGAATTGCTAGTGGGTGCATCGGTGGATGAAACACGTTTACCAACAGGGCTTGAAAGTACGTCCCAACTTTGGCTGAGCGATGTGCCAGTTGGGCTCTCATCTTCTGTCTTATTGAACCGTCCCGATGTCCTAGAAGCCGAGCACAATCTTAAATCAGCCAATGCCAATATCGGTGTGGCGCGTGCAGCGTATTTTCCTTCCATTACCCTCACCAGTAAAGGTGGGGTTGGCTCAAGTTCGCTCACGGGACTTTTTAATGGTGGCACATCAACGATTTGGTCGTTTGTCCCCAATGTCAATTTACCCCTGTTTGATGCAGGTGAACGCGAGGCGAATTTAGACTATGCCAAAGCGAAACGTGATCTCACGGTTGCCACGTATGAGCTTGCCATTCAAACGGCATTTAAAGAGGTGAATTCAGCCCTTGCAAGACGCGTCACCATGAACGATCAACTCGAAGCGCAAAAGGCACTTGTTGAAGCAAACACGAAGAGTTATGCAATTTACGATGCGCGTTACCAAAAAGGTGTTGACACCTATTTAAACGCTCTTTTGGCGCAACGCTCTATGTATGCAAGCGAGCAAAACTTGATCAGTGTGCGTTTAGAAGCTCTGCTCAATCGTGTCACGTTGTATCAAGTATTGGGTGGAGATTTCACGCAAAAAAGCGAATAAAAACAGTTTACATGTAAAGCGCTCAGGCTTTACATGTAAACCAAAAACTACTGCGCTTCGGTCGCTTTTTTAAAGAGCGCACTGTAGATGATAATGGCTAAGGAAGCAACGCTTAAGATCAAGAGTTGCACACTCACAAGCTCCCAACCGCCATGCTCCCAACAATAAACCCCCACAAACGTTCCAAGCGCACCTCCTAGAAACATCGAGCTCATGTACGCCGTGTTGATGCGGCTGTGGGCACTCTTATCTAAGGTGTAAATCTGCGCTAGGTTATTGATCTGCACGGCTTGAAAGCCGATGTCAAGCAGCAAGGTTGCGACGATAAATGCTGTAAGACTACTATCAAACCATTTCATCAGAAGAATGCTGAGAACAATCATGCCAACGGAGAGCATTTTGGTAAACGTCGGGTTGATCTTATCGGCGATTTTACCAATGTAGGGAGCTAGTAGTGCTCCTGCAACGGCAAGCACACCAAACAGACCGATGATGTCACTGCTAAAATTAAACGGTGCCATGGAAAGTTTAAAGGTAAGCGTTGTCCAAAAAGAGCAAAAAACACCAAATAAAACGGTAATCAACAGCGCATTGCTTCGTAAAAGTGAAAAGCGTTTGAGCTGATAGAGGGATGAGTACAAGAGCGATGCGTAGCTTTTGGCGAAGTTAGGCTCAACGTTTGGAAGCGTTTTAAAAATGGAGACCATACCGCCAAACACAAGCAGCGCCGAAAGCGCAAAAATCCCATGCCAGTTTCCGAACCAATCGGTGATGTAACCACTAAGGGTTCGAGCAAGCAAGATGCCCGTGAGCAAACCGCTAAAGATGGAACCAACAACCCTGCCTTTGTCTTTGCCACTCATCGCCGCCGCCATCGGAATGACGATTTGTGCCGAGACGGCAAAGAGCCCGACAAGAAGGCTGAGCGCGTAGAGCAGATAAATGTTTTCGACAAACGCAAGCCCTAAAAGAGAAAGTCCCAAGAACAGATGCGAGAGCAAAAGAAGTTTTTTTCGGTCCATCTTATCGCCCAGCGGGCTTACAAAAAAGAGTCCCAATCCGTAGCCAATCTGCGAAAAAGTGGGCAGATTTCCCACCGCAAGTGTGCTTACATGTAAATCTTGGGCGATGATGTTTAAAATGGGTTGGTTGTAGTAAATCGTAGCGACATTGATGCCAGCAATGGCTGACATCACGTAGATCTGTTTTTGTGAGATCATTTTCGTTCCTTATTCCTGAAATGTAGTGAAATCATACAGGATAAAGAAAATTTCTCTGGTGCTTGGTTCAAGCAAATTATTGCGCCAATCAAACATTTTGAGTTTGTCGGTAGATTTGCGGTGTTTGATTAAGCTTTTTTTTGAAAAAATGGATGAAATGCGCCGACTCTTCGTAGCCTAAGGCGAAGGCGATGTCACTGATGCTCCATGAAGAGTGCTTGAGTAAAATCTTCGCCTCTTCCAAAATGCGCCCAGAAATGCGTTCCGTGGTTGTTTTCTCGCTGACTTCTTTGAGCGTTCGGTTGAGGTGATTGGGATGAATGTTCAACAGTCTGGCAAAATCGCTCGGATTTTTAAGCACAAGTCGCTCATACGGCGAAGTGATCGGGAATTGGCGCTCCAAGAGCTCGTTAAAAAGGGAATCAATTTTACGCTTTTTATCGCTTTGTGCATCAGGAATGATGGTTGCAGGTTGCATTTTAAGGGCGATGTGAATGAGCTCCATCGTCCAGTTGCGCAAAAGATCGTCTTTGTATGCGTAGTTGGAGCTTATTTCTGCGAGCATCTTCTCAAAAAGTGTTTCAACCTCTTTGGCTGTTTCCTCACTCAGTAAAAAGAGTTTGGGGTGATCGGGTTTATAAACAGGATACTCTCTCAGCACCCCGTAATGGTGAAAAAACGCTTCGGTAAAAATGCAAAAATAACCCTCTTTTTTGCCATCCAGCGACTCCCAACTGTACGGCACCAGAGGGTCTGAGAACATCAATGCGCAGTGTTCACACTCCACGGTTTTATCGGCGTAATGCACCTTGTGTTTGCCTTTGAGCAGGGTAATTTTGAAGTAGTTTTTGCGACTGTAAGGGATGTCAATGCACGCTTGTCTCGTGAAGACATTGAAATGCCCTAGTCCATTTTCTATCGTGGGAGGCAGGGGCTGGGTGATACGTTTGTAAAAGGCTTCAAGTGTTTCCATAAAATAATTATACATAAATTGTTTTACATGTAAAAATTTCTGCTCAATAAAAACACACCCCTTTTGTTACCAAGTTGAT
>DBTO01000047.1 GCA_002307095.1 Sulfurospirillum sp. UBA1314 | reverse complement strand
GAGACACTATCGTTATCTTCAAAAAAGTGATTCATCCAAATATTCCTTGTTTTCTACAAAAGTAAACGAAACCTTAACAGAAAGAGCCATTTTAAGCTCTTATTTTAGCTAGATTTATATAATACACCTGTTTATTTAAGAATTTTTGTAAGGATTGTATGATTTTAAATGATTTTTATACGCTTACATGTAAAGAGGAAACGCGCTTTTGTGTTAGGCTAAGCGACGCAACCCATCCTATGTTTCAAGCGCATTTTCCAAACAATCCTATCGTGGCAGGATTTTTGTTACTCGATCTAAGCGCAGAGATTTTGGGCATCGAGATTGTTAAAATTATCAAAGCAAAATTTTTAAAAAATATCGCCCCTTTGAGCGTACTGTGGTTTGATCACCAAACGACAGAAAACACACTCAAAATTCGTGTCAGTCAAAATGAGCAGAAAGTAGCAGAACTCACCTATGAAAAAAGATGAAATGATCGTTGTCGTTCCAACCTATAACAATCCGCTTACGATTCATGCTGTTGCGAATGATGTCCTGAACCACGGGTACAGATTGATCATCGTCGATGATGGCTCTGACACGCCTGTAGCGGACATTGTTCCAGCACAAAGCGACACGCTCACCATTTTACGCCATGAGGTCAATCAAGGCAAAGGCGAAGCGATCATCACAGGTGCTCGTGAAGCGCAAAGACTGGGCTTTTCGTATTTTATCAGCCTTGATGGCGATGGACAGCACCTGGCTTCACAAATTGAAACAATCACTAATGCTTGTGATGGAAAAGATCAAATCATTATCGGTGCGCGCAATTTTGACATTAACAACGTTCCCAATGGCTCTAAGTTTGGGCGATGGTTTAGCAACTTTTGGGCATGTTGGGACACTGAACAGACCATTACCGATTCGCTCTCTGGCTTTAGACTGTATCCTACTTCCATCCTAGACCTCATCATCAAAACCAAGCGCTTTGACTGGGAGATGGAAGTGCTTGTTAAACACGCGTGGAAAGGTCGCCTCATCAAAGAAGTGAGTATCGAATGTTACTACCCAACCCCTGAAGAGCGCGTCAGTCACTTCAAAAAGTTTTGGGATACTGCCGCCATCGTCATGGTGCACGTCAAACTCCTGCCGTGGAAATTTTTCCTCAAAAAAAGATACCAATGAGCACGAAACAGCGCGGAAGCGGTTGGAGCATCAAACTCGTTTACACCTTTTACACGCTCTTTGGCTATACGTTTATCTATTACCTGATGTACCCTGTAACTTTTTTTTATTTTTTAGTGGCAGGCAATGTCAAAGAGGCACTTCGCGACTACTACGCACACATCAACAAACCGTTTAATAATTGGGTCTATTATGAGCATTTACGCCACTTTGCGATCACGATGTGCGACCGTTTTGTCTCCAAAGTCAGCCCGAACGATTATACCTTTGAGATCAAAAATGAAGCAGAACTTATGCGCCATCTTCATAGCGGCGGCATCTTGCTTTTATCGCATTTTGGGGGTTGGGCGAGTGCTGGTAACTGTTTTTGCGATCTTAAAATCAACATTGTGATGCAAGAAGCGCTCATAGCGCCCATAAAATGTATTGAAGAAAACCTTAAAACCAAAAATCCCCATTTAAACATCATTGATCTCTCCAAAGGCGGGGTGGATGTGACGATGAAAATCGCCTCTGCACTTTTGAATAACGAGATTGTAGCGATGATGGCTGATCGTGCCACTGAAGCTAAACACAAAGAAATCGTAACCTTTTTTGGCAAAGAAGCTGAGTTTAATAAAAATCCTTTTAGCATTGCCTACAAAACCGAAAAACCACTGATGGGAATCGCCTTTAGTTATCAAAGACCTCAACATTACCGCATTGAATTTATCGAAATCACGATGGATAAGAACAACCACGCCAACGAGGAGATTCACAAAGCGATACAAAATTACGCCGATTTTTTTGCAACGCATGTCGCTTCGCACCCTGAACAATGGTTCAACCTATACCCCTTTTGGAAAGAGAAAGCACGCACATGAAAAAAGTCTTAGTCACAGGTGCCACAGGTTGCATTGGAGCCGCCATCGTGCGCTACTTTGCCAAAGAGGGCTACTTTGTGTATATCCACTACAAAAGCCAAAAAGACAAAGCCCTTGAACTTCTTGAAGAGATCAAAAACGGTGAAATTATCCAGTTCGACATTACCCAAAAAGAAGAGGTCAAAAAGGCTTTAGAATCTTTACATGTAAACGTCTTGGTCAACAATGCAGGCATTACCAAAGACAAGCTTTTTTTCTTTATGGAAGAGGACGAGTGGAATGATGTGATGGACGCGAATCTTAACAGCCTTTTTTATGTCACCAAACAAATTTTGCCGAATATGATCAAAGAAAAAGCAGGCTCCATCGTCAATGTCTCTTCCATCTCAGGTCTGGTTGGCAATGGTGGGCAAGTCAACTACTCAACGACCAAAGGCGGCATTATCGCGTTTACAAAAGCACTTTGCGTGGAAGTGGCGCGCTATAACATTCGTGTCAATGCAGTCGCACCCGGTGTGATTGAGTCCGAGATGATCCACAATGTCGATAAAAATATCACCAATATCATCCCCTGCAAACGTTTAGGAAAGCCCGAAGAGGTCGCTGAAGTGGTCTTCTTTTTAGGCGATAAAGCAACCTACGTGAACGGCGAAGTGATCAATATTAGCGGTGGGATGGTGAGATAATGCACATACTTTTTTCGTTTTTATACGCACCCGTTGTGGTGGTGTTACTCAGCTATTTTGACATTAAAACCGTCTCAATGGGGCTTTTTGGCTTTGGTATCGTTT
>DBTO01000191.1 GCA_002307095.1 Sulfurospirillum sp. UBA1314 | reverse complement strand
TGCAAGCGAGAGGTTTTGAGGTGTTTAACCTAGGTGTCAATACTTCCTTGGAAGAGTTCATTGACGCTGTTGTCGAAACAGATGCAGATATACTGCTGATTTCATCGCTTAATGGCGAAGCAGAGGGCTGGTGTCGAGACTTACAATTTTTACGCTCCGAATATGATCTTAAAGAGGTCATTTTCGTTATTGGCGGAAACTTAGCGGTGGGCGAAGCGGCTCAGAGCGATATTGTCCCCAAATACAAATCGTATGGATTTGATCTTGTTTTTCATCAAATTGATCTCAATACGGGGCTTGACGAGATAGAACGCTTTGTAAAGGAGCGAGCATGAGTTTACTCCAAAAAGAGCGTGATGTCATCACCCGAAATGAATACGCCGATCATTTTGATTTTGATGAGATTGAAGATTTTATACGCAATGCGAATAAAGAGATGTTCATTTCCCATCATTTTAAAAAGCGAGATCGTCTGCTCGTACAACCTCGTGGCGGTTTTCCGACTTACAAAAAGATGTTTGAGCTTTACGAAGAGTTTATGAAAGCAGACATCGATGTTCTGCCTTTAACGATTGACTCCAATACGCGTTTGAACGACTACGCGATGGCAAAAAAGATGCTCACACTCTCCGAAGAGAACGAGATGGACATGCTCAACGGCTACCCACTGGTCAATCACGGCTACCGCACGACGCGAAAGATGATGACACACTTTAATAAACCCGTCAGTCTTCGTCATGGAACGCCCGATGCAAGGCTTTTGGTTGAAACAGCGCTCGCTTCAGGCATCTTTGAGATTGAGGGTGGGCCGATTACCTATATGCTTCCTTATTCCAAAAACTTCCCCCTCGATAAAGCCTTTTTATACTGGAAATACGTCGATAAAGTATGCGCCAAATACTCGACTTTAAATGAGCCGATCAACCGTGAATCTTTTGGACCACTGACGGCGACACTCGTTCCTCCGTGCATCGTCATTGTCATTCAGCTCATCGAAATGCTCCTTTCCATCGAAGAGGGCGTGAAGTCATTTTCGGTCAGTTTTTCACAAAATGGTTCGATGATGCAAGACATTGTGACTTCCAATGTGCTTAAAAAGCTCGCCCGTGAATATGCCGATATGTTTGGCGGAAGTGATGCCATCATCAACCTTGTCTATCATCAATGGATGGGGGCATTTCCACGCGATAAAAACCTCTCCGATTCGCTCATCAACACGAATACCGTAATAGCCGCGATGGTCAGAGCCGATAAAATCATCATTAAAACCCGTGATGAAGCCTTTGGCATCCCTACCATGCAGTGCAACGCCCAATCGGTTGCCAATACCAAATACACGCTTCGCACGCTCAAAGGTCTGCCCGTCGTACACGACGCCGAAGAAGAGGAAAACTTGGAGCTCGAAGTGCGCGCCATTATGGACGCGGTCTTTAATGCCCCTGCCGATACGTTGTGGCGTAAAGTGTTCAATACCATCAAAAATGGCTTGATCGACGTGCCTTTTTCTCCGCATATTATCAACAACAACGAAGTCATCACGATTCGCGACGATTCGGGCAATATCCGCATTATTGAAAAAGGCAAATTACCACTGCCAGATCGCTGTTTTGCGTATGAAAAATCAAAGGTCAATCTGCCTGAGAGTCAAACGGAAATGATCAATAAAATTATTCACGACATAGGGGCGATGCTATGAGTAAACTTCTCATTGATGTAGGAAGTACCTACTTCAAAGTCTGCCAAAAAAGCGGAATAAGTCAATATTTTAGGGATTTCAAGAAAGATATTTACGATGATTTGATTACCAAATGTGGCAATATTTTTGCAAATTATCAAAAAGAGGATATTTTTATCTGCTCTTCCGCCAATGGTGGTTTAAGTACACTTATTATCGGGCTTACCAACTCTTTTAGTTTGAAATTTGCCAAAAATATCGCGTTTAATTCGGGTATTAACATCATCGATACGATTTTGTACAGCAAGATCGAGGAGAGCAGAGCACCGAGTGAGCTGGTTGATGTGGTGATTATTGTAGGTGGAATCGATGGTATTGGCAAAGTGTTTGATGAAAAACTATTTGATTACCTCAAAAATGTGCAGTACAGCAATATCGTTTATGTGGGAACGAAACAAGATGCCTCCTTCTTAAGTGCGCAAATTCCAGAACTTAAAGTGCTTGGAAATATCATCACGGAAAAGTTACATGTAAACGGTGGTGAGCTTAAAGAGTACTTGACAAACCTTTACCAAGCGGACATTGTGGGCAAAGAGGACATTAAACATCTTTATGAAATTACCGCCAATCAAATTTACTCAACTCCCTACATCGTCAATCGCTCTTTACCGCTCATTGATGCAAATTTTGAAGTGGTCAATCCGTTCATTGTCGTTGACATTGGTGGAGCTACGACGGATATTCATTACAGTCGCGATTTAGTACGCGATAATATCGTCAGTGAAAGCGGTTATGATCGTTTGGTCTTTAAAAAACTTGGTGTTTACAAATCACGGGAAACGCTCATTTTTGCGGCTAAAAACAATGAGTTTGTGTATGAACTGTTGGCGTATCTGAATGTGACGGAAAATATTTTAGAAGAAGAGAGTGAAAAAGCACTTCGAATTTTGATGCAACTCTCCATTTTTTTGGTGCTCTACAAGGTTTCAAGGCTGCATCCTTTGTATGTGACATTGCAGTTAGAACTGCTTAAAACCATTGTGTTAACAGGCGGTATCACCAAAGTGCTCTCGTATGAAGAAGTTGAAATGATTATGCAATTTTTCTATAAAAAAGTGATGAATCTTCATGCCATCCCCAATATTGTTATGGATTACGACTATGCGATCTGGACATTGGGAATGGAAAATAATGAAATAAAGGAGCCAAAATGTCTATAAATTGTATTCGTGCGCTCATGGAAAAAGCCGCAGTAACGTGTCCTGATAAAGTGGCAGTGATTGATGGCGCTAAAAAACTAACCTATTCTGATTTATTTCGCAAGGTCAATCAAATTGCACGCTATCTCAGTGAACTTGCACTTCCTAGTGGTTCACGCATCGGGATTTATTCGCATAAAAGCAGTGAGCAGATTATTGCTATTTTAGCGCTTCTCTCAACGGAACATATTTTTGTACCGATCTCACGGCTTTTAAAGCCTGAGCAAGTCGAGCATATCATCAACGATTGTGGTATGGCGTGTATCATTACCGATAAATCGAAGATTAAAAGCATTGATGAGATCAAATTTAGCGGCAAAATTATAACGTATGAAGCCAGTGAGCGCGACATTGTTTCGTTTGAAGAGATCTATAAATGTTGCAGTGATGCCTTTACATGTAACATAGGTGATTACAAAAATACGGCAATTACCTACAGTTTTGGTCTGACAGGCTTTCCTCGTGGTATCGTCATTACGCACCGTAATCTCATCGATAGTGCAAGGGTTGCTTCAAACTATCTTGAACTGAAAGAGAGTGATGTTATTTCGGGTACTTTACCGTTTATTTTAGATTATGGTCTTAACCAACTCTTCTGCTCCATTTACAATCACGCGACCTTAGCACTTCATTCCTTAGTCCTTCCCGCAGACTTTTTCAACCATCTCATCAACGATGGTGTCACCGTTCTTCCACTCATGCCTCCACATATCACGCAGATGTTTGAGAGCGATCCAAAACGCATTCCTAACGCTAAACTTTTAGTAAATGTGCGCATTGTGACCTCGTCGGGCGGGAAAATTACACCTAAAATGATTGCGGACATTGAAGAGCGTTACCCAAATGCCAAGTTTTACTCCATGCACGGGCTTACGGAAGCGTTTCGCTCAACGTACCTCGATCCAGCACAACTTAAAATTCGTCCCAATTCGATAGGCAAGCCGATTCCTGGTGTGGAAATTCATGTGATTAATGAAGAAGGTTTTGAGTGCAAGCCTCGTGAAATTGGCGAGTTGATTCATCGTGGTGGGTACATTTACAAAGGGTATTGGAAATCCAAAGAAGATACCCAAAAACGTTATAAAAGTATTGCCATTTTAGATAAAGTCGTTAATTTAGAGGGTGATCTGACCGATGAGATTGTTGTTGCGAGTGGCGATTTTGTTTACAGAGACGAAGAGGGTTACCTCTACTTTGTTTCGCGCAAGGATGATATGATCAAAGTCAGTGGTTTTAGAATCAGCCCTTATGAGATCGAAAGTGTTGTTCATGACAAATTGCCACAGATCAGCCAATGTGCTGTCTTTTCTATTGAAAATGAGAAAACAGAAGAAGAGATTGTCATGGTTTACAGTGCAATCAGAGAAATTCCCAAAAATGAGATTGTGTTTGAATTGAAAAAACATTTACCAAACCATATGATTCCTTCTATTATTCTTTATAAAGAGAAGCTTCCCCAAACCAGTCCCAGTGAAGCAAAAATTGATAAAGAAGTTTTAAAAAAAATGGTTATGGAACTACGCTAAAGGCTTACATGTAAAGCAG
>DBTO01000139.1 GCA_002307095.1 Sulfurospirillum sp. UBA1314 | reverse complement strand
TCAAAATTGCTATAAATGGATTTGGCCGCATTGGAAGATGCGTTGCTAGAATTATTGATTCGCGCGATAACGTTGAGCTTGTATGCGTTAACGATACGGCAGATCGTGCTATGACAAAACAATTACTCAAATACGATAGTGTCCATGGTATTTTTCCTGGCAGAGTAGAGTTATTAGAAAATGACTATATGCAAATAGGAAAAGCAAAAGTCAAAATGTTTTCAACCCGCGATCCTAAAGCGTTAAATTTTGCAGACTACGGTGTTGATGTCGTTTTGGAGTGTACGGGCGCACTTTTAACGCTCAAAGATACACAAGTTTTTATTGACAATGGCATCAAAAGAGTCGTCATGTCCGCTCCTGCAAAAGATGATACTCCAACCTTTGTGATCGGTGTTAATGAACACACCTATGCAGGTCAAGCGATTGTTTCCAATGCAAGTTGTACCACTAACTGCTTAGGTCCTGTGGCAAAAGTGCTCGATGATGCGTTTGGCATTGACAAAGGATTGATGACAACAGTTCACTCCTATACGAATGATCAAAATATTTTAGATGTCAAACACAGTAAAGATTTACGCCGTGCGCGTGCGGCTGCGATCAATATGATCCCAACGAGCACGGGTGCTGCTAAGGCGATCGGATTGGTTCTTCCACACCTCAAAGGACGTTTACACGGTCAAAGTGTGCGTGTTCCAACGCCAAACGTCTCGATGGTCGATCTTAACGTTCTTCTTAAAAAAGAGACCACCAAAGAAGAGATCAATGCGCTTTTTACCGAACAAGCCAATGGCAAACTCAAAGGTATTTTAGAAGTCGATGTGGAACAAAGAGTTTCTCAAGATTTCGTTACCAGTACGCTGAGTTCCATTGTTGCATTAGATCTTACACAAGTCATCGGCGGCAATATGGTCAAAGTGATGGCATGGTATGACAATGAGTGGGGCTATTCAACCCGTTTGGTTGATATGGCTTTACATGTAAGCAAATAAACGTAAGGATAAGGAATGATTCGCTCCATTAGAGACCTCGATATTGCAGGCAAAAAAGTATTTATTCGTTGTGATTTCAACGTGCCTTTAGATGAATTTACCAATATCACCGATGACAGACGTGTACGCTCAGCGATCCCTACGATTCGTTACTGCTTGGATCATGGCTGTTCGATTATTTTAGCCAGTCACTTGGGTCGCCCAAAAGGTGTTGTGGATGAAAAATATTCCTTAGCACCCGTCCAAATGAGACTCAAACGTCTTTTAGATAAAGAGGTTATTTTAGCTTCTGATGTCATCGGAAAAGATGCCACTGAAAAAGCAGCCGCGTTGCAACCGGGTGAAATTTTACTCTTAGAAAACCTTCGCTTTAGTAAGGGCGAAACCGCAAATGATGAAGAGTTTGCCAAAGCGCTTGCCGATATGGCGGAAGTGTACATCAACGATGCGTTTGGCGTGTGTCACCGTGCTCACGCTTCGGTGGAAGCGATTACGCACTATTTTAATGAAAAAAGTTCCGCCGCTGGATTTTTACTTCAAAAAGAGGTCGAATTTTCTAAAAACTTGCTTCGTCGTCCAACGCGTCCGTTTGTCGCCGTTGTGGGTGGTAGCAAAGTCAGTGGAAAACTTCAAGCACTGGTCAATTTACTCCCACGTGTTGATAAACTCGTTATCGGTGGCGGTATGGCATTTACGTTTTTAAAAGCGCAAGGGCTTGATATTGGAAATTCATTGGTCGAAGATGAACTTTTAGATGAAGCCAATCGTGTCATGGAAGAGGCGAAACGTCTGGGTGTGAAACTCTACTTACCCGTCGATGTGGTGGCGGCACAAACCTGCTCACAAGACGCAACGATCAAATTTGTGACTGTTCAAGAGATCCCCAAAGGATGGATGGGGCTTGATATCGGACCTGCGACGTCACGTCTTTTTAGAGAAGCACTTGCCGATGCGCAAACGATTCTTTGGAATGGTCCGATGGGCGTTTTTGAGCTTGAAAAATTCTCCAAAGGCAGTTTTAAAATGTCCCATGTAATTGCAGAAGCACACGCAACAACCGTTGTCGGTGGTGGCGATACGGCTGACGTGGTTGCACGAGCAGGCGATGCCGATGAGATGACGTTTATCTCAACCGGTGGAGGGGCAAGTTTAGAGCTCATCGAAGGTAAAGAGCTTCCAGGGGTAAAAGTTTTGAGTAAAGACGAGAGCGAATAAGCATGATCATTGCTTCAAATTTTAAAACCAACTACACCAGAAGTTCTGCAAAGGCATTTGTTCAAGCGATACAAACGTTTGTTTCAAACACTAAAAGTGAGCAACAGGTGCGCATTTTTGCTCCTTTTACGGCGTTGGATCGCTTTGATGAGGTTGCGAGTCTTAAAGTGGGAGCGCAAAATTTTTATCCTGTGCAAAATGGCTCATATACGGGTGAAATTGGCTTTGAACAGCTCGAAGAGTTCGGCATCCAAACCGTTCTGATTGGTCACAGTGAGAGACGTCATATCTTAAAAGAGTCACAAAATTTGAGTGCACAGAAGTATGATTTTGCCAAAGCCAGAGAATCTGAGATCATTTATTGCATTGGTGAGCCCTCCGAGATTCGTGTGCAAGGAATTGATGCGGTGATGAGCTATCTTTGGGAACAGTTTGAAGGCATTGATATTAATTACGACAAACTCATCATTGCGTACGAGCCTGTTTGGGCGATTGGTACGGGGTTAACCGCGAGCATAGAAGACATTGAAGAGGTGTTAACACGCTTGCGTGAAAAACTCTCAACTCCCCTGCTGTATGGCGGTAGTGTGAAGGTTGAAAACATTGAAACGATCTTACATGTAAACGCCTGCGATGGTGTTTTAGTGGGAACAGCGAGTTGGAATGAAAACGCGTTTTGCGAGATGATTCGCATCGCAGATAACGTCAAAAAATAAGAGGAGAGTGAAGTATGGTTATGAAGGGCAAAAAAGGTCTTATCGTAGGTATTGCCAATAATAAATCGATTGCGTATGGCATCGCAAAAGCGTGCAGAGAACAAGGGGCTGAGCTTGCGTTTACCTACTTAAATGAATCGTTGGAAAAGCGTGTACGCCCCATTGCCGATGAGTTTGGTAGTGACAAAGTGTATGAGCTTGACATTAATAATCCAGCCCATTTAGAAGCCTTGACCGCTTCATTGGAAAAAGATTTTGGAAAGATCGATTTTGTGGTTCACTCAGTCGCATATGCGCCTAAAGAAGCCCTTAGCGGTAAATTTGTCGACACCACCAAAGAGGCATTTGACATCGCGCTTGGAACATCGGCTTATTCATTGGTTTCCCTTTCACGCGCGTGTTTGCCTGTGTTAAATGACAACAGTTCTATCTTAACGCTCTCTTATTTAGGCGGTCCTCGTTATGTACCGCATTACAATGTGATGGGTGTTGCTAAAGCGGCTCTTGAAGCAAGCGTGCGTTACCTTGCCGTTGATCTTGGTCGTCAGGGCATTCGTGTGAATGCAATCAGTGCAGGGCCTATTAAAACTCTTGCAGCGAGTGGCATAGGTGATTTTAGAATGATCCTTCGTTGGAATGAAATCAACGCACCGCTGCGTAAAAATGTGACGACCGATGAAGTGGGCAACAGCGGCATGTACCTTTTAAGTGACCTTTCCAGTGGCGTTACGGGTGAAATTCACTACGTCGATAGCGGCTATAACATCATGGGTATGGGAATGGACGAGACCGATGATGAGGGTCATACCATTCTTGCATGGGATAATCAAAAATAAGGAAACCGCATGAAATTAGTGCTGCAAAAACTTGGATATGTAGTACTGATGCTCTGCATTATTTCTTTGATCTCTTTTGGGGCGATTCATCTCGCCCCGAACTCGTTCTTTGCCAGTGGTGAACTCAATCCCAACATTACCCCAGAATCTCTCGAACAACTCAAACGTGTTTACGGACTCGATCAATCCCTGAGCACACAATTCTTCGCATGGTTTAAAGCGATGCTTCAACTAGACTTTGGCATCTCCTTTGCCAGTGGAAAATTGGTACGCGATGAGATCTTAGAACGCCTTCCCATCACCCTTTTGATGAATGTGATTAGTATGATTTTAGTCTTTATGTTAGCGCTGTATTGGGGCATCAAATCAGCCATGAAGCATTCAAAGCTTTATGATAAAAGCATCAAACAAATGGCGCTGATCAGTTACGCGATGCCTTCGTTTTACCTCGCCCTTTTGCTAGTGATTCTTTTGGCGGTTCAGTGGAAACTTTTTCCTATCTCTGGGCTTCACTCTCAAGGGATAAGCGAAAGTGGATGGGTTTATCTGTCCGATATGGCGTGGCATTTGGTTTTGCCTATTTTTGTGATGGTTTTTGGAGGATTGGGGAGTTTGATCTTGTACGTGCGAAGTTTAACGCTCAATATTTTAAAAAGCGACTACATCTTCTTTGCCAAAAGCAGAGGCATTGAAGGAAAAGCGCTTTTAATGCGGTTTATTTTACCCAATCTTTCGCCTCCGATTGTAACGATTCTGGGGCTTTCGCTGCCTGGTCTCATTGGTGGAAGTGTCATCTTGGAGTCTATTTTTGCGATCAATGGCATGGGACTCCTGTTTTACCAGAGTGCTTTAAGCAGGGATTATCCTGTGATTATGGGGATACTCATTATCTCCTCTTTTTTGACTTTACTTGGAAATATGGTTGCCGATTTGGTTTTAACAAAACTCAATCCTCATTTTAAACGCAGAGGATAACTTACCTTAAAAGGACAAACTGATGAAAACTATTCTTTTAATTTTAGTAACCGTTGGACTTATGAGCGGATGCGCAACGTGGGGCGGTGTTAAAAAAGATGCCAAAGATGGTGCGGAATGGACCAAAGAGAAGATTAATCATGGTGCTGAATATGTCAAAGAGAAGACAGAATAGATACGAAAAAGAAGTTTACATGTAAAGAATAGAGTTCTTGCAAAACTGATTTTGCAAGAACTCTATAATATTATAGTCCGCCAAAAAGGTTTTTAAGTGCATTTGGATCGCGTTGTTCTGCTTGCTCATCACCGCTTGTATCGTTATTTACGCTTGCTCCACCTGATTCGACCAGTTCAATTTCAAAACCCGTCAGCATAGATGTTAGACGAATATTAATGCCATTTTTGCCAATCGCTTTTGATTTTTGATCACTTGGAAGCGTGACAATGGCTTTGCCATTTTGAATTCTAACGTTCGAGATAATTGCGGGACTTAGAGAACGCGCAATAAAAATCTCAGGAACATTGGAAAATTCTATACAGTCAATATTTTCATTGTGCAGCTCTTTGCTGACCGCGTTAATTCTCACACCTTTGGTTCCAACGGTTGCACCCACGGCATCTATATTGGGGTGAAGTGAGGTTAATGCAATCTTCGCTCGCTCCCCTGGGATCCTCGCACTTCCGATGATTTTAATAAACTCATCTTTGATTTCAGGTACTTCAAGTTCTAAAAGCGACTCTAAAAATTTTGGGCTGGTACGTGAAAGTTCAACATACATACCTTGTGCTTTGTCAATTAACACTTTGCGAATCACACTTTTAACCACGTTACCGACTTTAAATTTCTCACCTTTAATACGGTTTTTACGAGGCAGCACCGCTCTAATTTCTTCAATCTCAATGTAGGTATTTTCATCATTATCCACGCGTACCACGGTTCCAAAAACGGTTTTGCCCACAAGTTTTTGGTATTTTTCAAAAATGTTATTTTCTAAGAGGCGTTGAATATGATACTCTAGCTCTTTTTGAAGCGTTGCAGCAGCTGTTCTGCCTAGGTTATCGAGTGGTAATTCATAGGTCAATTCATCGCCAATTTCAATCTCGGGATCAACCTCTTTTGCCTCTTTAATTGCGATAAAATTTTCATTACCCTCTAAGAGTCTTGCATCATCAGGTTCGACGACGATGACTTTTTGATAAAGTTTAAGTGTTTTTGTCGCAGGGTCAATCTCTGCGCCGTATTCGTATTCTGCACCGTAAATGCGTTTCGCAGTCTTGACAAGTGCCAAGGTTACGGTGTTTTTAACTTCGTTGATGTCGAGCCCTTTTTCATGGGCAA
>DBTO01000107.1 GCA_002307095.1 Sulfurospirillum sp. UBA1314 | reverse complement strand
CGTACGTTAAAAGTCCGCCTGCTCGGTTTTGTCTCTCGTACATACTCACAGCAATTCCAGCGCGTAATAAATAGGTCGCACAGGCAAGTCCTGCAGGACCTGCTCCGATGACAGCCACTTTTTTCTTTGTTGTGATACCAGGAAAACTAGGCTTCAACCCTTTTTTAAATCCCTCTTCGGAGATAAAGGTCTCAATCGCGCCAATGGTGATCGCACCATGACCGTCGTTGAGTGTACAATCGCCTTCGCAGAGACGATCTTGCGGACAAATACGCCCTGTAATTTCAGGGTATGGATTGCTCTCATTGGAGAGGTTAAACGCCAAATCACGCTTCATCGCACTCGTCGCTTTGAGCCAAAAGGGGATGTAATTGTGCAAAGGACATTTGCTATGGCAAAAAGGATCGCCACATTGAATACAGCGATCGGCTTGCAAAGAGGCATCTTCTTTACTCAAAATTTCATAAATTTCTTTAAAATCTTTGACTCTATCACCGGTTGAGCGTTTACGTGGCTCACATCTCTCTTCATTTACAAAATTTTGCATCTTAGTCTCCTTGCTCAGGATTGAGTGGTACCTTCGTCATATCTTTCGGTCTCACCATCCAAAAATCTCTTACCGCATGGCGGAAATTTTCTAAAATTTGCGTTGCTTTAAAGCTTGCTGTCTCATTGATATGGGTTCGTAAAAGTCGTTTTAGGAAGTGACGTGCTTCATCCATATCATCGGTATCAATGCGCTCTGCGATGACCAGCTCTTGGTTGAGTTTATCGATAAAATCGCGTGTCTCATCGTAAATAAATGCGACGCCACCCGTCATACCTGCACCAAAATTGACACCGGTACTGCCTAAAATGGCAACCAATCCACCGGTCATATATTCGCACGCATGATCACCTGTGCCTTCAACAACCGCCGTTGCACCAGAGTTTCTGACACAAAAACGCTCTCCTACATTGCCGGCGATGTAAAGCTTACCACCCGTTGCGCCGTACAGACAGGTATTACCTGCACAAGCATAGTCTCTGCCTTGGTATTTGGGAGCAATGACGATTTTACCGCCATTCATACCTTTACCGACATAATCATTCGCCGTCCCTTTGAGGTTGATGCTAATACCATTGGCTAAAAATGCTCCCAACGATTGTCCCGCAACGCCATTGAGCCTAAAGACGATGCTATCATCTTTGAGCCCTTTATTGCCGTAAAACTTCGCAATTTCACCACTGATGAGTGTGCCAAAGCTACGGTTGGTATTGCAAATATTTTTATGCAAGACGATTTTCTCATCCGGATTTTCAATGACTTTGTAGACATCTTTTAAAATGGCTTTCTCAAATTCATTTTTGTCAAATGGATCATTCGACTTGCCATTGTGCGTATCAGGGCCCTCTAATCGCATCAACACCGAAGAGAAATCAAACTTCTTCGCAAAGGCATCGTCTATTACGCTTAGAAGATCACTTCGTCCAATAATCTCTTCCATATGCGTGTAACCAAGATGCGCAAGAATTTCTCTCACATCCTCGGCTAAAAGCGTAAAGAAGTTAATCAGCTTATCAACTGTGCCTACAAAATGCTCTCGGAGTTTTTCATCTTGTGTTGCCACACCCACAGAACAGCGGTTTAAGTGACAAACACGAAGCACTTTACACCCAATGATCGTTAAAGAGAGTGTTCCAAACGCATAACTCTCCGCACCTAAAAGAGCAGCTTTAATGACATCCAGACCGGTTTTTAAACCACCATCCGTTTGAAGATGCACACTGTCTCTTAAGTGGTTCGCTTTAAGGGCGTTGTGCGCTTCACTTAAGCCAATTTCCCAAGGATTTCCTGCAAATTTGATCGAAGTAAGCGGTGCTGCACCTGTACCACCGTCACCACCAGAGATAATGATTTTATCGGCATACGCTTTAGCCACACCTGCCGCAATTGTTCCAACACCCGCAGTCGAAACGAGTTTTACGGTAATAATTGCTTCTGGGTTGATCTGTTTCATATCAAAAATAAGCTGTGCCAAATCCTCGATCGAATAAATATCGTGATGAGGTGGAGGCGAAATCAGTGTAACACCAGGAATTGTATAGCGAAGGCTTGCAATGAGTGGCGTTACTTTGTGCCCTGGAAGTTGTCCACCCTCACCTGGTTTTGCACCTTGCGCGACTTTGATCTGAATCTCTGTGGCGGAGCGTAAATACTCAGGAGTGACACCAAAACGACCCGATGCAATCTGTTTAATCCGTGAGTTTTTATTGGATTTTAAACGCTCAGGCGCTTCGCCACCTTCACCAGAGTTACTCATACCACCGATTTTATTCATCGCTTCGCCCAAAGCCTCATGTGCTTCAGGAGAGATAGAGCCTAAACTCATCGCTGCGGTTGAAAAACGTTTGAAAATAGCCTCTTTCGATTCGACTTTATCCAAAGCAATTGGCTCACGATCCGATTTAATCTCGAAGAAATCGCGAATCATCTTAAGTCCACGATTATTGACAAGTTTCGTAAACTCATGAAAATCTTTTTTATCACCTGTTACCGTTGCTTTATGAATCGCATGAATCGCGTTAGGATGATAATCATGGTACTCTTGACCATCAATGTATTTGTAAAAACCCCCAATTTCAAGAGGGAAAAGCTTTTTGCTGATGTTAAGCTCATACGCTTGATGCTGATTGCGATTTAAACGCTCTTCAATATCTTCGTACGAAAGTCCAGGAATCAGTGAAATCGCACCATCAAAACACTCATGTACGACATCTTTTCCTAGTCCTAAAACGTCAAAAAGTGCCGAGTTTTTGTACGATGCAATCGTTGCAATACCCATTTTAGACATAACTTTTAAAAGTCCTTGTCCTAGGGCATGATTGACATTTTTGAGTTTGGTTTTGATCTCATACGCACCCATTTCACTCTTTTTACCCTCATCTAAAACGGTTGCATAGAGTAAATAAGGATAAATCGCGCTCGCACCAAAGCCCACCATACACGCACACGAATGCGTATCAAGCGCTTCACCCGAAATGGCGACAATAGACGTAAGGGCGCGAACACCTTCATCAAGTAAGACCTGATTCACTCGACCTATTACCATAATCATCGGCATCGGTTTAAGCTTGCTTGTCATGCCACGATCATCCAAGAAAATAATGCGAATACCCTCATTTTTAACCGCTTGAGCAATGTCATACGCTAAATCTTCAAGACTGCCTTTAAGATTGTCTTCAAAGAGTGTTGAGAAGTAACGGTTTTTATACTCATCTTTGTAGCGCGCTTTACTCGGATCGCCAAAAGAGTCCAAAATTTCGTATTTCTCTTGCATTAAGATCGGAGAGATCGATTTGATGCGTACTGCATGCTCTTGATCTTCTTCTAAAATATTGCGAATTTCACCAAAGCTTGTATTTAAGCTCATAACCACTTTTTCACGAATCGGATCAATCGGTGGGTTAGTGACTTGTGCAAATTTTTGTTTGAAATAGTCACTAAAATTACGTTGGACTTTACTAAAAGCTGCCATTGGCGTGTCATCACCCATAGAGCCAACACCCTCTTTGCCATCTTTCATCATGGGTTCAATAACCATGTTTTTCACTTCTTGCGTGATGTTAAAGTAGCGTTGCTCTAACTCTAAATTTTCACGTACATAATCCGTTGTTTTGGAAAAAGGAATGTCGACAAACTCTTGCAGATAAACAAGCCCTTTGTTCAACCATTCGGTATACGTATTAGAGCTTTTGAGATAGTCGTTGATGTCATCATTTTTCATGATCTTGCCAAATTTAAGATCCACACCAATCATCTGACCACTTTGTAAACGACCGCGCTCGATGATATTATCTTCTTCAATATCTAAAACGCCATATTCTGATGAGATAATGATACGATCATCTTTAGTGATGATATATTTAGCCGGTCTTAGACCATTTCTATCAAGTACACAGGCGATATGGCGACCATCGGTTAAAGAGATAGCCGCTGGGCCATCCCATGGCTCAAAATTGATGCTTGAAAATTCATAAAAAGCTCTCAGTTCTGAGTCCATATGCGGTGCATTTTGCCAAGGAGCTGGGATGAGTGAGCGTACTGCTTTGAAAAAATCAAACCCATTAATGAGCATAAATTCAAACATATTATCCAAACTGGCACTATCACTCACATCGTTAGTAGTGATCGGATACAATTTTTGCAACTCTTCATCAGAGAAGATGGAACTTTTCATGCACTCACTTTTAACTTGCGTATAGAAACGATTGGCTGAAATAGAGTTAATCTCACCATTATGTGCAAGCGTGCGAAACGGTTGTGCGAGTTTCCATTTGGGTAGCGTATTGGTTGAAAAACGTTGGTGAAAAAGGGCAAATGTTGCTTTAAAATCGACATCGCTCAAGTCTGGGAAAAAAGTTTTGATGTAGGTTGGCATCACCAAACCTTTGTACGAAATCACTTTACTTGAAAAAGAGGCAATGTAAAAATCAGGCTCATTCACAAGCCTTCTCTCAACCATCTTGCGTGTCAAGTACAACAGTGCTTCAAAACGTTTCGTTGCCACCAGGGATGAAGAGGTTACGAATGCTTGAATAATTTGAGGTAAAGAATCAAGAGCTAATTTTCCAAGTGCTTTCGTTTTTACGGGAACATCACGATACAAAAGAACTTTAAGATCGTTTTGTTCACAGGTCTCTTCAAAAACTCTTTTTTGTTCATCGGTTGTTAAAAATATCATAGCAACAGCAAACTGCTTTGGAAGGTCAATGCCAAGTTTGTGTGCCTCTTTTTTCATAAAGGAGGTCGGCATAGAGAAAAGGAGTCCACTGCCATCGCCACTTTTTCCATCAGCAGCAATGGCACCTCGGTGCATCATTCGCTCTAATGCCGTGATAGCATCTTCAACATTTTCGTGGGTTGGAATGTTTTTTATATTTGCGATTAATCCAAAACCGCAGTTGTCTTTAAATCCTGTAATAAGATCCATTTCACAAGCCTTTTGTGGAATTTTCATCAAAATTCTGACGAAATCTGACAAATTTTTAAGCTAAAAGCGAAGGATAATACATAAATTATGCTTATTTTTCAATTAAACACTGTTTTTCGGTGTTTGTGGAGTTTTCATATCTTAATTTAAATTAATTGTCAATAAATTTATAAAAATAAATTGACTTAATTAATTTATTAATTTAATAATAAGTAAATATTTAGATGCTAAAATTCCCTATGCAAGGATATATCATCAATTTAAATCGTGTAAAAGACGAAGATTTAATTGTCACCATTTTAACGCAAACTAGCATTAAAACAGTTTATAGATTTTACGGTGCCCGTCACTCTACGATTCATTTAGGCTATAAAATTGATTTTGAAGCGATCCCATCCCTCAAATCCTCCCTTCCTCAACTTCGCTCCATTATGCACCTGGGAACGCCTTGGAATAACCAGCGAGAACGCATGCTGATTTGGCAGCCTTTTATTCGGCTTTTCTATGGACATCTTAAAGACGTTGCAACGATTGATGGTTTTTATTTTGATCTTCTAGAAGCATGTTCCGCCATCTGGCAAAAACAGAACCCGAAACGCATTGCTATTGAAGCGTATATTAAACTGTTAATTTACGAGGGAAGATTGCACGATGACTTTATCTGTTTTAACTGCGATGAGCGCATTGAAAATGATTTAACGCTTATTCGAGGATTTTTACCTGCACACAAAACTTGCGCGTGGAATCAAACCTTTGATCTTTTACATGTAAAGCAGTTGTTTGAAGAACAGAGCACCATAGCACTGGATGATGAGCAGATCGATGTGCTATGGAAAATTTTATTGGAAGGGTTTTAACCTTGACACGACTGCTAGGCAAAGCCTAACAGTCTACGCTGCGCTATGCACTGAAGCTTGCTTCTTTCGAAGCAGAAATGTCTTGCAAATGATTTTATTAAAAGCGTTACTCTAAAAAGCGTGCATCGCTAAAGCTGGTTGTTTGGATATTTTCAAATGCTTTTTTGAGTGAGATGAAAAGATCAGGATTCTCTTTTTCCATGTTAACAAGCATCTCTTTTGTTTTGGCGCGCATGATGGGCATTTTAACATCAAAACGCATCGCAGGACACGCTTCATCCCCAATTACAGGCATCTTAGCATCCATGGCACAATCGCGCAGTTGACGCTCTCTTACATGAATGAGCGGACGAATCACCTGCAACCCATTTTGCGCTTTGTAGATTGGAGGCATAGAACGAAGTGCTCCATTGTGCGAAAAATTCATAAAAAAGCTCTCCACGGCATCATCGAGGTGGTGAGCAAGAGCAAGTTTACTATAACCATGCTCAAGCGCGTAAGTGTAAAGTGCGCCTCGTCTCATACGCGAAAAAAAGCTACAAAAGGAGGAGTTTTCACGAATCTTATCTTGCGCAAGTTCAAAAATTTTTGTATCCACGATCTCATGATCGATCTCGTGTTCCAAGCAGTGATTGTGCAATGTTTGAAGATCTTCACCCATACCATAGGCAATGGTGACGGCTTTAAATTCAAAGTCAAACGGGGCAACACGTTGCATGTGTTTTAAAACATGCGCAAGGCTTAAAGAGTCTTTGCCTCCACTAAGCCCTAGCAATATCTTATCGCCCTCATTTATGAGATTATAATGGGCATTGGTGCGCCCAGCGATGCGTAAAAGGCGTTTACTAATTTCAATCATGGCTGAGTTCGTCCAACATCGCGATAATAAACTGAGCACTCTCTTTAGCGGAGCTCACTAAGAACTCATCAAAACTAAATCCTGCATCCATATCAGCGGCATCACTGATGGCACGAAGCACGCAAAAAGGAATGTTCAGAGCGTCACATACCACAGCAACCGAAGCGCCTTCCATCTCAGTGGCATCGGCATTAAACGTCGTATGAATCCACTCTTTTTTAACACCATCGCAAATAAATTGATCGCCTGTCGCAATAATGCCCTCAAGCAATTTAATTTTTTGAGCAGAGGCTACTTTTTGAGCCAACGCTGTAAGTGCTTTGTCGGTTTCAACATACACAGAACCTTCTGGCACATAACCATGAGGATGGCCAAATGCAGTTATATCAAGATCGTGTTGAGCCAGTTTGGTTGCCACAAGCAGATCGCCCACTTTAAGGGAAGGGTTGAGTGCACCTGCAACACCTGAGAAAAGAAGCTTTTGCGCTCCAAATTTTTCAATCAAGGTTGAAGCGGTCAGGCTCGCATTGACTTTACCGATTTTACTGTAAGCAATGACTAAATCCATTCCTTTATACGACGTGGTATAGTAACGATTCTTGGCATGCTCAATCGTTTCATATTTTCCAAAAAACTCTAAAAGTGGCGTGATCTCTTCGACCATCGCACCCATAATGGCTATTTTCATCTTTTTCCTTTTAAAAAAGTGCAAGCACTTCATCTAAGCTTTTCATATCGGTAATGCTATGCGTTGGCTTTTGAGAAATTCGTTTATTAAGCCCCTTAAGCACTGAGCCTCCAAATTCAATAAACGAGTCTGTCGAATTTTCTACATGTAAGATGGATTGCTTGTATTTAACCGGTGAAACTAACTGCTCGGAGAGGAGTCTTTTTGCCTCTGCTTTACTGTGGTATGCACTGGCTGTTACATTTGAAATCACAGGCATTGCAAAGCTCTCTTGAATCCATTGTTCCAAATACGCTTCGAGTTTTGGCTGTGCTGAGCTTAAAAGTGGACAGTGACTCGCCACTGACATCGGAAGCAAAACCGCTTTTTTAGCGCCTGCTTCTTTAAAAAGAGGCTCTAAGGACGCTAAATCGTCTTTATTGCCTGCGATAACGATTTGCCCATCACCATTGTAATTCGCCGCCCATACTTTTTTACCAAGCTCACGCTCTTTACATGTAAGATTTTCAACGCTTGCATCATCCAAGCCAAGAAGCGCCATCATACCTGCATTAATGCCTTCGCATGCTTGTTTCATCAAAAGACCACGTTGGTGTACAAGCTCCACTGCATCGAGATAATCCATAGCACCTGCCGCACTCAAAGCCGAAAATTCACCTAGAGAATGCCCCAGAACAGATTGAGGAATGATTTTGCACTGCTCACTAAACAGACGATGGGCGATGAGGCTGACCAATAAAATGGCAGGCTGTGCAAACTCCGTTTGGTCTAATCTATCGTTCTCTTCAAACAGAAGTGTTGTAAAGTCAAAACCTACGCGCTGACTTGCTTTTTCGATCATCTCTTTTGCAAGAGGAGCGTTGTCATAAAAATCTTTTCCCATGCCTA
>DBTO01000289.1 GCA_002307095.1 Sulfurospirillum sp. UBA1314 | reverse complement strand
GATAAAGAGTCTATTAAAAGAGGTTTGTGCCCATTTTCCCGAGTGTACCTGTTTACATGTAAAAGAGGTTCAAAGCTTTGTGACCAATCAAAAAAGTGAGGAAGAGGCGCTCATTGTCTCCGCCAATTCAGATATATTTTATGCCGAACAAGCGACAGGATCATTCGATACGCTGTGCGAAGATGAAAAATTACGTTCTCTTTTTGAAGCGATTAAAGAGACCATTGCCAAAAACCGATCATGCTAGCACAAAAACTTAAAAACGCGCCACACAATGCGGGCATTTATCAGTATTTCAATGCGCAAGGCATGCTGTTGTATGTCGGCAAAGCCAAAAGCATTAAAAACCGTGTGAAAAGTTATTTTCGCTTCTCAGGTGAACTCAGTGCAGCACCCAATCTTTCACCTCGCATCGCAAAAATGATCAGTGAAGTGGAGAATGTCGAGTACATTGTGGTGCAAAGTGAACATGATGCACTGATTTTAGAAAACTCGCTCATTAAACAGCTCAAACCCAAGTACAACATTTTATTGCGCGATGATAAAACCTACCCGTACATTGCGATCAATCTTTCCGAGCCCTTCCCTCGTTTTGAGATCACACGCAAAATTATCAACGATAAGCATATGAAATATTTTGGTCCCCTTTCAGGTTCAGCCAAAGCACTCTTAGAAGCGCTCTATTTGGCGTTTCCGTTGGTGCAAAAAAAAGGGTGTTTGAAAGGCAAAAAAGCCTGTCTTTTTTACCAGATCAACCGCTGTTTAGCGCCTTGCGAGCAAAAGATAGATACTGAAGCTTATGGCAAAATTGTTCAAGAAGCACTCGAATCCTTAAGCGATCAAAAAAAGCTCGTTACCCTTTTACATGTAAAGATGGAAGAGGCGTCAATGAAGCTCAATTTTGAAGAAGCTGCCAAACTTCGTGACATCATAAACTCCATCAAAGATGCGTTACATGTAACGCATGTGGAACTTTCAAAACTCGAAGATTACGATGTCTTTGCGGTTGAGATCATGGAAAAAACCGCGGTGATTATGCGTCTGTTTATTCGTGGCGGCAAAATCGTCTCCACCTCGCACACGCTCATGCACAATGCGTATGGTTTTGAAAAAGAGGAGCTGTACCAACGAGCTCTTTTTGAGTTTTACAACCCGATGAATCAAACCTTTGCCAAGCAGATTCTCATCGCAGAGTCGTTTCATGAACAAGAGTACATCAGTCAATTTTTAAGTGAAAAATTTGGACAAAAGATCACGATTGGTGTTCCACAACGAGGCGAAAAACTGCATCTAATCTCCATAGCACAAGAGAATGCCAAAACGATTTTACTCCAACACAGCACGAAAAATAACAACTCGCTAAGCGAGCAGATGCAAGCCCTGTTTGATTTTGTCTCTTTGCCCAAACGCATTGAAATTTTTGATAACTCTCATTTAGGAGGCAAATCGCCCGTGGGAGGTATGGTCGTGTGGGATGAAGGATTTGACAAGTCCAGTTACCGCCGTTATGAGCTTCACCACGCGGATGAATACGCGCAAATGAGAGAAATGTTAGAGCGTCGTATTAATGATTTTTCCAAAGAATCTGCACCCGATCTTTGGGTGCTGGACGGTGGCGAAACCATTCTCAAACTGGCGAAAAGTCTGCTTTCTCAAAAAGGGGTTCAAGTCGATCTGCTCGCCATCGCCAAAGAAAAACGCGATGAGAAAGCGAACCGTTCCAAAGGTGCCGCACACGATCTTTTATACAATCAAAACCAAGCCTTCGAACTGCCCCCAAGCGATAAGCGTTTGCAGTTTATCCAAAGGCTTAGGGATGAAGCGCATCGCTTTGCCATTACCTACCATCAAAAGAAAAAACGGGGTCGTGATATGAGTCTAGAACTTCTGCAAATCGAAGGAGTCGGTGCGGCAACGATTAAAAAATTGCTTCTTTACTTTGGCACGTTTGAAGCCATTTATGCGGCAAACCAAGAAGAACTAGAGGTCACCGTTGGTAAAAAGCTTGGCATCAATCTATTTCAGGGCTTAAAAAAGTAGGTTAGTTTTAAGTATAAGTGAGTTAAAATTGACTTTTTAACGTTCATTAAAGGATCGTGATTTGATACTTTACGACAAAAGTGGCCTATTTTTGGGAATGGGGAACCAAGAGTTGTACCTTCTGGGGTACGAAGACATGGAAGAGTTTCGTAATTATCATAGCGATATTGCTGATCTCTTTGTGAACAAACCAGGCTTCATCTTCAAGTTCAAAAACTTCTGCTGGATTGATTATGCTCAGCACAGTGGCACACCCAATAAACGCGTTCTCATCCGTACCAAAAATGGTAAAGAGATCGAATCTTCCTTGTTGATTAATGAAGTCTATCTTCAAAAAGAGATCAATGGTACATCGCTTTTCTATGGCATAGAACTCAGCAATGCACCGTCCTTTAAACGTGATCTTCCTATTTCATCCACCTTCCCATCTCAAAATTTTGAACCAAGCGCACACGAAGAAGATGCTTTAACGCTCCCTTCGTACGAAACCTCTTTTACCGAAGATGTTCCTTCCACTTTTTTATCGGATACGCCTGTTGAGCCGTCCACTCCAACGCTCACGTCATCCTTTGAAGAAGAGTACTCACTCCCTCTGCCAACACCAATGATATCACTCATTGAGGAAGAAAAGACTCAAGCCGTTAAGCTCAACACATCCGCCCCACTTTTTGAAGACACCTTTGACTTTAAACTTAAATTTGACCATACGATTTTAGAAGAGCCGCAAGAAGAGAAAGAGCCTGAGATAGCTGAAGAAGAGGCGCCACACGCGTACAATTCTATTGATCAAATTACGATTCAAGATCTTGATTTTGTAGCACCTCTTGAGGCTTATCCTGATGATAAGGTCGAAGATCTTTTGGAAGATCCCACCTTACATGTAGAAGCGTTAAAAGCAGCCCCTAGCCTTCCTGATGAGGCATTTGATCTCTGTGAATGCGCCGAAGCATTGGGACTTGATATTAGTACCTTAGCTCAAATTATTGAAGAGTATGTGAGCGCACTGGATACCAGTATGCCACTGCTTGAAAAAGCGATTAATGCCAATAATCGCACCAGCGCCAAAGAAGAGATTGCTACCCTTCGGAGCATTGCCCTTCATTTGCATATTGAATCGCTCTTTCACCATTTTGAGCACCTTGAATCCAGTTTGGCATTTGACACCAAAGAGGAAATTTTACACACGTTAGAAGCATTAAAAAAAGCCGTTGAAGCGTTCAAGGAGAATGTTTTATGAAACTCTGTTTACTCCTATTTTCACTCCTATTAATGCCTCTGTTTGCCGATCATTTTCGTGATGCAACTTTAGCCTATAAAGCGGGCAATTATGCCCAAGCAAAAGAGTTATTTGAACTCTCTATCAAAAAAGAAAATGCCATTCAAGGTTATTTTTACCTTGGTAAAATGTATCTGTATGGCGAAGGCATGGAAGCGAGTGCTTCCCTTGCGATTCCCTACTTAGAACAAGCGGTGATGAAAGGCAATATCAAGGCAAAATGTTACCTTGCCGAAGCCTATCTTAAAAATAAAGTGAAGCATGATGATGCTGTTTTACTCCTCAATCAAGGAGCCAAAGAGAGCGTTATATGTAAAGAGATTGCCTCTGCTTACAACATACTATTAAACAGTTAATATAAAGGACACCGACCATGAAATTAACGACGCAGCATACGTTACGACTTATCAGCCAATACCCTTTGATTATTCTTTTCGTCTTTTCCAGTTATTTTCTCTTTTTATCGTACGGTCAATTTGACACAACGCTCACACTGAAAAATAAGATCGAAAGTACCAAAGTTTTAAGCTCACTCTCCATTGAACTTGCAAAAGAGAGGGGTCTGAGTGCTTCGTACCTTTCCAGTCAAGGAAGTATTGCCAAAGAGGCACTTCAAGAACAACGCGCCAATGGCAATCGCGTGATTAAAGAGTTTCATGATTTTTACCAAACCCATGAAATCACACCCAATATTCGAAATACAATCCTTTATATTAATAAAATTAGTGAGATGAGACAAGCAGTTGATACCTTTAATGTTGACTTTAATAAAATGTTCTTTGAATACTACAGTCAAATCAACACACAGCTGTTGAAAGAGCTTGAAACAATTGGTACCATTAACACCAATTCCAATATTTCCAACCTCACCTATTCGCTCGTTTCTGCGTATAAAAATATCGAATATGTAGGACAAGAGCGTGGGTTTGTCTCTAAAATTTTGAGCCAATATGTTCCGTTTAGTCCGAAAGATCTTGAAACGTGGATCACCATTTTTAGTGTTTCAAATATTTTTGATCATACCACCATTAACGATGCTGGCACACGATCTCAAATCGAAAATCTTTATAAACTTCCTGAGAATGTCAAACTGGAAGAGGAGATCACCCAAGTGAAGGCGGAGCTTATCTCTGCAGCACAAACGGGTGAGTATTTGATTGATCCGACCCTTTGGTTTGGACTTTTAACGAAAAAAATTGATGTCTTGGATAAATCGGCACAGATCATTAAAGCCTCCTTAAATGCACAAGAGCAAAACTACGATAACCAAAATATAGGACAACTTATTGGTGCAGGGCTCACATGGATTATTTCCATTGTCCTTATGTTCCTAGGACTTGGACTCTCAGGTCAATTTAGAAAGAACGTTCAAGGACTTGAAAACATCTTTACACGCGTGGAAGAGCTCGCCGATACCAAACAAAAAGTCGATTTCAATACGGCTGAGGGTATGAATGTCGCGTACGGCATTATCGATAAGGCAATTGAAAACATTGCCAAAGAGAAACAAAACGCGGAAGAAGCCAGCGCTGCAAAAAGTATCTTCTTAGCCAATATGAGCCATGAAATCAGAACACCGCTCAATGGCATTATCGGATTTACCGAACTGCTTAGAAACTCTGATTTAGATGAAGAGAAGCGCGAATTTGTAGATGTTATTGAAAAAAGTTCTGAAAACCTTTTGGCGATTATTAATAACATCTTGGATCTTTCCAAAGTGGAAAGTAACAAAATTGAGATTGATGAAATTCTCTTCTCCCCTATCGATGAATTTGAAAATGCGGTTGAAGTGTATGGACCAAAAGCGGCTGAGAAAAATGTTCAGCTCTCTTTATACATTGACCCAAGCCTGCACAATTATCTCAAAGGTGATGCGGTTAAGATCAAAGAGGTTTTGATTAACCTTATGAGTAATGCGGTTAAATTTACCCCTAATAACGGTCAAATCACCGTTGAAATTAAACGCTTAAGTAATGCTCCTTTGGATAAAGCACGTGTGCTCTTTAGCGTTCAAGACTCCGGTATTGGTATTCATCAGGATAAAATTGAGGGTATTTTTGATGCCTTTAACCAAGCAGATTCAACCATTACACGTAAATTTGGAGGAACAGGACTTGGTCTTACGATCTCTTCGAAATACATTGCGCTCATGGGAAGCCGTTTGGAAGTGGAAAGTGAAGAAGGCAAAGGCAGTCGCTTCTTCTTTGCACTGGATCTTTTGGAATCAACGGCAAGCGGCACGGATTATAAAGATCATTTTAGCGACTTTAACTGTGCGCTGTATGCACCACTGAACAGTGCCAAAGCCCACACTGAATTTATGTATGACTACTTTACCTATTTTGGTTCACACGCCAAATACTATACCGATTTTCCTGCACTTAAAAATCTGATCTTTAAAGCGGGAAGTAACATTATTGTTGCCGATTATAACAACCTCACCAAAGAGGAGCTCGAAGAGTATAAAAAGATCAAATTACCGATTATTTTGATCTTCAAATCTTCACAACAATCCAAATATAACGAATACAATACCAAATACATCACCCCAATTTACGAGCCTATCAATGTCTCAAAACTCGTTAAGGCTTTAGAGGCAAAACGTGAATTTTTACCGGCTAAAGAAGATCGTATTGCGCCACAACCGGTTCAAAAAGCAACCTTTGGTAAGAAATTTAGAGCCAATGTCTTGGTCGCTGAAGACAATGAGATTAACCAAAAACTAATTCGTAGAACCCTCGAAGATTTAGGCTTAAACATCACGATTGTTCCTAATGGACTTCAAGCCTTAGAGCGTAGACGCAATGAAAATTTTGATATGATCTTTATGGATATTGCAATGCCTATTATGGATGGCATTGAAGCAACGCATAAGATTTTAGAGTACGAAGAGAAAAATCACCTCGACCATACGCCTATTGTTGCCATTACCGCCAATGCACTTAAGGGAGATCGCGAACGCTTTATGAAAGAAGGCTTGGACGAGTACATCACGAAACCGATTAAAAAAGAGAGTATCATCAGTATTCTCAATCTTTTCATTCAAGACAAGATCGATTATTCAGCGCAAGAAAATGTTGTTGAAGCACAACCGAGTGTTAAAGAACCTGAACAAGAGCAAAAAATTGAGCCTCGTATTGAAGTTACCATTTCCACGCTATCTGAAGCTAGCCAAGAGCCTTTGGTTCAGAATGATACACCAATAGCACCGAAATTGGAACTTTTGGACGTGCTTGTGCTCAAAAAAAGTCCTATTGAAACAAAAATCTTTACAAGTGTCTTAGCTAAAATGTGTGAACATGTTGAAGCGGCAACCTCCTACAAAGATTTCAGACAAAAAATTGAATCTAAGCACTGTAGTGTCATACTGTTTGATAAAGAGATGCTTTTAGATGATACACAAACCTTTTTAGAATGGATTGAATCCATTGCACAGCTGCAAAACGCTGGAAAAATCAATACGATTATGTTTGTAGATCCTAAAGATAAAAACCAAGACAATCCTGTTGCCTTTGATGCTATTTTACCAAACCAAATTAGTAAAAAAGAACTAGAGACCCTGATTCATACGTTTATACACTAAAGGCTAACCAATGGAAAAACAGTTAAAAATTCTAGCCGTCGATGACGATTTCATCAATCTCAAGTTGATTAGCTCCATGTTGCGTAAAAATCCCCATGTTGGGGTCATTCTTGAAGCAACCAATGGATTGGATGCGATTAATTTGCTCAAAACGCAAGGGGATATCGAATTGGTATTACTTGACATTAAAATGCCCGTTATGGATGGTATTGAATTTCTCACCCATATTCAATCCATGGATGAATTTAAAAAGCTTCCTGTCATTGTTTTAACAACCGATGAGACACGCAAACACGAAGCTTTTGAACATGGTGCATTTGATTTTTTAGTCAAACCGATTCGAGAGCATGACTTAAGCAGTAAAATAGCTAAAGTTGCTAATCTTTAGGGATTAGCAACTGTGATGAATCACTTCGTTAATCTTGTAATACAATGAGGTAATTTCCTCTTTTTTCTCAATAAAACTGTTTTTATTCGCAATGAGATATGCAGAAGAATCTAAAATAGTTTCGACTACTTTAAGCCCATTTTGCTTCATGGTGCTACCCGTTTCAACAATATCCACAATCACATCGGAAAGCCCTACAAGTGGGGCTAATTCAATCGAGCCATAGAGTTTAATAATATTCACAGGCATCGCTTTTTTTGAAAAATACTTTTGTGCAATATTGGTCATCTTCGTAGCAACTTTCAGTTCAGGGGCACTGTAATCGATCTCTTTACCCTCTTGGATTCCTACGCAGACTTTACACTTACCAATGCCAAGATCCAACAGCCGAAGAAGATCTTCATCTTTCTCTTCCAAAACATCCAAACCTACGACACCAATATCTGCCGACTGGTGCAAAACATACGCAGGAACATCTTGATTGCGTACCAATAAAAATCGAAATCCATCAGCTTCTAAAATCAATTTACGATCATCAAAGCGAAACGCTGTTCCAAAGATTTTTTCAAAAATTTCTAATGTCTCTTCGGCAATTCTACCCTTTGGCAATGCTACTGTTAACATTTTATTCCCTTTACTATTCTATTTTTACCACGGTTTTTAGCAAAGCCTAGAAATCTGCGCTCAGCCGCTGTGGCGCTAAAGCTTGCCTCTGATGAGGCAGAAGACTTCTTTTGGTTTTACAAGAAGCCTATTCTAATTGTGCTTCTTTAATCGTTTTAAGCATTCCTCTAAAAATAAGCGTTCGATCAAAAATCGCATTAGAGAAAAATTTAGAGAAAAATTTGCCATCTCCTCCCAAAAAGAAGATGCGTTTATCTTTACATGTAACCTCTAAAAGCATAATAATCGACTTAATAACACCATATGAGATCGCATCATTGGTTTTTTGAGGCAAAGCATCTAACGCAATGCTCGGATTAATCGGCAAACTAAGGCGTGGTGAAATTGAAGCATAACACCTCTCATAGGCACTAAGACCCGGAAGAATAAACCCACCTAAATGCATTCCTCCCGACATAATATCCACCGTTATGGCACTACCTGCGTCTACAATCATACCATCCGTAATCGTGCAACACGCTGCAATACGATCAATCCCCATACCTTGGTAAATCGTGTCAAACTCAAAATAAGGCTCCAAATCAATGAAATCACTTTTGCCCTGTAACCAATTTTTGAGCGCGTCATTCACACAAATATAATAAATACTCTCTTTAGTTGAAAATTCTTTAAACTGCTTATGAGAAAGTGTCCATACTTTACCATCTTGGTAAAAATCGGCATTTGAATTTCCAATATCACATAAAATCATTATGAATTTTCCAACCTTGTTCTTCCAAAAGTAGTGCTGCTTTTGAACACAAAGGTGCATTTAAAAGCAGGTGTTTATACTTATAATTGTGTTTTACATGTAACGCTAAAGCGCTGCAAAGTGCATCGATTTCATGTGCATGTTTGCGCAAAAATCGACTCTTTTGTTCCATACGAAAGATGAGATGGTAAAACGATTTTTGGTCTACTCCGCTAAAAATAGCGAGTTTCTTGCGAGTGTGAAGAATTTTGGGATCCACCACGTCAAGAGATGTAAAAACGACCTGCTTGCGACAAATACGCTCTAACATCTCTTTCATAATGGCAGCACACCCTCATTCCTATTTTTTACGATTCAATTTAAAGAAGTGATCTTTATAATAAAGCGTGTCACCTGTTGTAAAGAGATGGCTCTCAATTTCATCAGGAAGTTTATACACATTGGTTGAAACAAGGTCAAGATCGGTTGCGATCACATAGCCACCTTTTTCAATCATATAAATAAAATCACCGTAAATGGTTCCAGCAAACGTGGCGAATGGAAATTTACGCTCTTTAAGTACTCTAAGATCCGCATCGGCTAAAATCACACGTCCGTCTTTGGTAAAGACAAAAATGCGATTTTCAAGCACGATCACATCTTTCACCTCTTTTTCCAAGAAACTGATCGATTTTGGACTGATAGAAACCACTTTGCTCTTGGTTGCAGCAACCAAACGATCACCTAAGATTTGAAGGTAGATGATATTGCCAAAAAACTTCTCATTACTAACCACAACATCACGAATTGGTTTCTTGCTTTGTGCATCGACAATCACTAATTTACCGTCCAAGGTAGGGAAAACAATCAAATCACCCAAGAAATAAGGCGCAGCGATACGAGAATCTAAAACATAGACATTGTCTTGTTTAAGGTGCATCAAATCTTTACCATCATTGATGTCAATGAGTACCAATTCATTGGAACCTAAGACAAGGGCTAAAATATTACTTTTCAAAGAAGCTGACGCCACAGAGACACTGCACTCTTTGGTGAAAAGTACTTTTTTATTTGCATCGACAATCTGTAAAGCACCGCATTTTGATGCAGCAATATAACGTCCTTGATCTTCGCCCAAGTAAACATACCCTGTAGGTAAAACAACCGAAGAGAGCCCTTGTTTCGTAATCACTTGTCCATTAGACAATGTTGCACCATCTCTGACAGCATCCACAATGGAACCAGGTAAAG
>DBTO01000128.1 GCA_002307095.1 Sulfurospirillum sp. UBA1314 | reverse complement strand
AGTCGTTAATTGAGGTGAAATTATAGTCATTTTTAATTTGTTTGTCAAGGGTAATTTACTATAATCATTTAAATTTATTTTTGGAGCGCAAATGCCTATTCAAAGAGTCAAACAAGCGATAGAAGATATCAAGCATGGCAAGATGGTAATGATGGTCGATGATGAGGACCGAGAAAATGAGGGAGACCTTGTTTACGCTGCAACATTCTCAACTCCAGAGAAGGTCAATTTTATGGCTTCGGAGGCAAAAGGTTTGATCTGTACTCCTGTCACCGAAGAGATTGCGAACCGTCTGGGGCTCAATCCTATGGTGAAAAACAACGACTCTCAACATGAAACAGCGTTTACCATCTCCGTGGACGCCCGTGTCTGTACGACAGGTATTTCTGCGTATGAGCGTGATATTACGATCAAAATCCTTGCAGATGCGCTCTCTCAACCTTCCGAGCTTGTCAAACCAGGGCATATCTTCCCACTCATAGCCCGTAAAGGCGGAACGTTGGTTCGTACAGGGCATACAGAGGGCTCAGTCGATCTGTGCCGTTTAGCAGGACTTCGCGAGGTCTCAGTCATCTGTGAAGTGATGAAAGAAGACGGGCATATGGCGCGTCGTGATGATTTGGACCTTTTTTGTAAAAAACATGGTATCAACATCGTCTACATTTCGGACATTGTGGCGTACCGTATGCAGTCTGAGTCACTCGTGCGTGAAGTGTTTTCATCGAATGTTGAATTTTTTGGAGCGCAAACACGTAAGATCGACATGGTGGATCATGAAGGGAACCATCATATCGTGTATGCTTTTGGCGAGATCGGTAAAACCAGCGCGGTGAAGTTTCACCATATTTTGCCCGACAATGAGCTTTTAGCGCATGAGAAAAAATACCAAGGTATTTTAAAAGCGATTGAGTATCTCAAAAAACACAATGGCGTTTTCATCTTCGTTGACAGCGAATACACCACCAATCCAGAGCTTCGAGAGTTTGGTATTGGTGCGCAAATCCTTAAAAAACTGGGTATTGAAAATATTGATCTAATTTCGATTACGTCACGCAAAGATTATGTTGGGCTCGCTGGTTTTGGGCTCAATATCAACCAAGAGATTATTCTCTAAATCTTTACATGTAAAAGGGGTGTGAATGGATCTATTTTTACTGTCATCGCTGGTTTTATTAGCGGTCACTGCCATTATGGTAACCCTTTCCAAGCGTATGGGACTTGGCTCCATTTTGGGATTGCTGATCGCAGGTATTATTGTAGGTCCTAACACCCCTGGACCTATTGTGACGAGTGAAGTCGAAAGTCTGCGCCATTTTACGGAATTTGGTGTGGTAATGCTCCTGTTTATTATTGGTCTTGAGATGCAACCTGCCAAGCTTTGGTCGATGCGCAAAGAGGTCTTTGGTTTGGGCTCACTTCAAGTTATTGTCTCAGGCGTTGTTATCGGGCTTTATATGAGTTTTTATGTGGATAGACTCAGCGTTGCGATGCTTCTAGGCTTTACACTCGCACTTTCGTCAACGGCGTTTGTCATGCAGATTTTGCAAGAAAAAGGCAAACTCAACACGGAGCATGGAAAACATGCGTTTGCGATTTTACTTCTTCAAGATTTAGCGGTTGTTCCGCTTTTAGCCGTGCTTCCTTGGCTCTCAACCCAAGAGAAAACAACGGATATTTCATGGATTGAGTCGATCATTACGGTTGTGGTGATGTGTGGACTCTTAATTCTTTTTGGGCGTTACATCATTCCTAAAGCACTCGATAAAGTTGCAAAGCAGCGCAACAAAGACGCTTTCTTACTCATCACACTGCTCAGCGTCGTACTTTCCGCTTACCTTATGGATCATGCAGGGCTTTCGATGGCTTTGGGTGCGTTTTTGATGGGCATGTTTCTTTCCACCTCTCGTTATAGCTTTCAAATCGAATCGAGTCTTGATCCTTTCAAAGGTATCTTGATGAGCCTTTTCTTCATTGCCGTGGGTATGTCGATCGATTTTAACGCCATCATGAACAGTCCGTGGGTTTTTAGCGAACACATTGTGGTCATTTTAGTGCTTAAAGCGTTGATTATCTTTTTGTTGATGCTCGCATTTGGTGCGAATAAAAGTGGCGCGATCAAGCTTGCCTTTCTCCTCAACCAAAGCGGTGAATTTGGGTTTGTACTCTTTGGCGCGGCTAAAGCGCTTGGCATCATTGACGATCAGCTTTTTGTAGTAGGCATTGGTGTGATTTCCATCAGTATGCTTTTAACCCCTGTGCTTTACTCCTTTGGATGTTCGTTGGCAAATAAGTTGGCGAAAGTCTCTCAGTTTTCCTATTTCAATACGGAAAATACGAGTATGGAGCAAAAAGTGGTGGTTGCGGGTTATGGAAGTACGGGTAAAGTGATCGCACGGATGCTCAAAAGTAGCGCGATTCCTTTTATGGTGTTTGATATTAACACCAACGAAGTCGCTGCTGGACGCAAAGAAGGTATGCCCGTCTTTTTTGGTGATATTACCGACTTGAAACTGCTTACGACCATTAAACTTGATCAAGCGTCAATGGTCATCGTCTCCATTGACCATAGTCTGAACGCGATTAAAGTGGTCAGACACATTAAAGAAAATTATCCACACATCAAGATTTTAGCACGGGCTCTTGACATCAAAGCGATGGATAAAATGCTTTTCGCAGGTGCCAGTTGGGTGATCGCTGAGACGCTGGAGAGCAGCATTCGTACAGGCTCCGAAGCGCTGAGCCAAATGGGTGTCCAACCTGATGAAATCGCTACGTTATTAGAGTCTTTACGCAAAAATGAGTATGAGCTGATTCGCGAGATCACCAAGGAAAAATAGTCTTACATGTAACGCTAGAATGAGCCTTGTACCTCACAAGAAGCTCGTTTGAGTTCGAGAAGACTTTTGGTATGATTGTTGAAGTGTTCGAGCTCATTTTGCGTCTGCATGGTCGTGTATTCTGATAAAAATAGCAGGTTCTCCATCAGGGCTTGAAGTGTTTTGATCTCTTCAAGTTGCGTCTCTAAAATACTTTTATATGCCTCGTTGGTGCGCTCTTTGCGCAAGGCGACTTCGATCTCTCCTCGCATAATGGTCAACGGCGTTCGCAGTTCATGTGACGCTTGTGTGTTAAAAGATTTGATGCTGCTAAACGAGCTTTCCAAGCGCGCTAGCATCGCGTTAAAAGCGATGGAAAGCTGCGTAATTTCATCATTTCCTGGATTGATTTTAATGCGTTTAGAAAGATCGTTTGCATTTATCGTTTGAATGTTAGTCAGCATCTCTTTGAGCGGTTTAAAATACCTGCTTATTAAAAAATAGCCTCCAAAACTCGACAAAATCACAATAAATGGCGTGAGTGACCAAAGCGTTTTTAAAAAATGCTCAATGGCTTCATGCGTTTGAATCACGCCAGAGATATTTTCACGAAGCGTATGCTCCACGTTGATGAACAGCGCATAGTTAAAGCTGGCTAAAACGAGCATTTGAATGAACAGATACCACAATAATAGCTTCATTTTAATCGGCATGTTCAGCCTTTTCAAGCCGAATAATAACCACTTCACTGGGGGATAGAAAACGAAAATCAAAGCCCCAACTGCCGTATCCTGTGGTGACAAAAATCTGCGTTTTGTTCTTTACATGTAAACCTTGAAGGTAAGGTTGAAAAAGCCTCACAACGTAGCCAAACGGGTAAATTTGCCCACCGTGCGTGTGACCGCTCAGTTGTAAGTCGATAGAAAATGTGTGCGCCAAACGAATATCTTTGGGCTGATGGGCGAGTAGGATCGAAGGCGTGTGCGGATCAAGGGCGCTAAAGAGCTTTTGTGCGTCTCGTTTGATGCCAAAATAGCGGCTAAACGCATCGCTCAAACCGACGAGTTGAAGCGCTTCATCGCCTCGTTTGAGGGTGATAATGCGGTTGTCTAAAAAGGTAAATCCCAACATCTCAATCTCACGCGCCAACTCTTTACATGTAAACAAAAGATCGTGGTTGCCACTGACAAAATAGACAGGGTGCTTGATGCGACTGAGACGTTCAAGATGCGGTCTTATACGTGCAGGATTGGCATCGAACAGATCGCCTGTGAGTGCGACCATGTCGATCTCCAATGCGTTGAGGTTTAAAACCAACTCTTCAAGCGCAGGCAAGGGCGTTTTAGCGTTTACATGTAAATCGCTCAGATGCACGATGGTAAAGTCTTCAAACGAGGAGGGTAGGTTTGTGATGCCTACGCTTAGACGTTTAACATTGAGTCTTGTATACGCTTTTTCAAACATCCTCTTGCCTCTTAGTTCTTCGCCAACGTAAGGTCATAAGCGATAACAACTTCATCCCGTACGCTTAAAAAAAGCAGAGTTGGAGGCTCGATGCCAAACTCACTCATCTTGATGCTAAAGCCACCTTTGAGTTTAAGAAGATCGCTTTGGTCGGTTATGTCAGCTTTGGTGTCGATCTCTTTGGTCTGTTTATTGAGGGTGAGAACACCGATCAGATGGTAGCCATCTGCCTCTTTGTTTACCTCTTTGAGCTTGAATGTTGTGCTAGGGTGTGCCTTTACATGTAAAGCCTCATACATGTGCTCATCGCGTTTTTCGTTCTCACTTTTGAGGCTTAAAAGCTCTAAGGCAATATCCCCTTTAAGCGACTCGATGGCATCGTCCATGTTCAGTTTTGTAACGATCTGAGCGCTTTTAGGGTTGATATTGCTATCGCCCAAGATTTCGGTTTGCGCGCCAATGAAGCCCTCTTTAAAACTAAGCTCTTTGGCATAAGCGGCACCACAAAGTAGGGATGCGGTAAGAAGGGAGAGCGCGATTTTACTAAACATTGTTAATCCTTTTTTGAGAAGTTTGATAGATAAAGCTATAGATTTCCGCGCACAAAAGCACGCAGATAAAGATAACGCCAAGATAGGTGTAGCCGCCAAGTGCGCTCATCAATCCACCACCGCCTGCGATCCAGCCTGTAAAGACCATGATCATTCCTAGAAGCCTGAGATTTCCTAACTTTGAGAGTCGTTTAAGAATGACAAAGTTGTAATACGAGATCACAAAAGGGTACACCATGCTCAAAAGTACCGCTTCGCGCGAGGCATAGAGCATGTAACTCAGTGCAAACAAAGAGACAATGACAAAGGAGTGATGCTCTTTAAGTGTGTCACGAAGCAGATACGCTGATCCCATTCCCACCAAGTGAAAGACTAAGATGAGATGCCATGTCTCCGCTCGCCAAATGGAGATGTCGCTCGTGCGTGAGAGTGTTTCAAACAAATTGGAATCCAAATACGCCCAAATGGACATCGATAAAACCGCGTAAATGCTCAAACGCTCAGGTGCAATCTCTTCATCAAGATCCGGCAAACGGTGGATAAAAAAGCTACATGTAAAGGCAATCAAGGAGAGCGCAATGGCAAGATTGCCCCGTAAAATGGGCTCATACGTAAAAAGAGCCGTAGCCAGTGCGTAAGTAATGCCAAGCGCTACAGCAATTTCGGTGTAACGACCTTTGGTAAATTTAATCAGCAAAGGAGCGCTCATCCCAAGGCTAACGCCAAGAGCACCCAAAACCAAGAGGTTTAAGGAAGGGTAAAAGAGCGAGCAGAGCGCTTGAAGTCCTACAAAAAAGATGATCTTCTTTTGATCGGTATTCAGCCAGCCAAATGAGCGGTAGACCAATAAACTTCCGAGAACACCGCCTAGGGGAAGGGTAAAGAAGGCTTGGATGTCGGAGTGAAACACTTCAATAATTCCCGTCTGTGCAATGAGCAAGTAGTAGCAAAACTCACTCGCAACAAAGAGGGTAAAAAGGGCATTAAACATACAGTCTCCTTTCAAAATGGGATGCAAAAATGACATAAACAGAGGCAAAAACAAGGTCATAAACAGCGATCAGCATCGCTTCAATCCCCAGTTGATGGGAAAGATAAAGCGATAAAAACATCGCAGAAACGGCGATACGGTTGAACGCGCTGAGTTTTGCGAGCATGAGCGCATAGGAAGGTTGGAGTAAGCCAAAAAGATGGAGAATGCCTGTCGTTGCCATAAACGCAAAGACGACATATTCGTACTTTCCTTCAAATCCAAAGCCCAAAAGTGGGTACAAGGTCGCAGCAAAGGCAAACAAAAAGAGACCACCCACTGCGTCAGAGAGAAAGCCTGTGAGATGGTAAAGTCTTAAGCTATCGAATTTTTCAACGCCCAGTCCAAGCTGTGGGTAGAAAAAGCCAATGGTCACAAGGATGATAAAGAGTCCACACAGCATCCGAATCGTCCACAAAAGATGAATATCTGCTTGCAAAAAGCCCGCTTCCATCATACCCGCCATCGAAAGGGCGATGAGCATCAGCGCAAAACCCAACGTGTAAAAGAGGCTAAAAGAGAGCTGATTGAGCTTTTTAAGGTAGGGCGAAACCACCGCCATCGCCATAAAAAAGATGCCAACACCCATCGCGATATGCGCGTGTGCTACGACCAAATCATTACGGTGAAACAACCAACGCAGAGTTGGGATAAACAAGATGTTGCCCTCAATGTCCACAAACAAAAAGGAGTAAACAGCGATGATGAGGAAAGAATTGTTTTTAAACGTGATCTTCGCATCACTGAGCCATTTAATCAAAAGAGGCACAAAACAAAGCGTTAGGTACTGGAAAAACCACTCTTGGTTGTAGCTAAGATCGCCTATAAAAATGCGGTGCGCCACAGAGCCGATGTACCCGACCAATGGAATGATCCACATTGCGTGATACTTCGCGATAAAGCTCTCTTTGGCATGCAGTTTGATGAGGAGGTAAAAAATAGGAATCAGCGTGTAACTCATGCCAAGCGTATTGTCTCCGTGTGGTCCTACGATAGTTTTTTCCACTTGTCCGATGATGGGGTTCATCAGCACCAAAAGCGCGATAGGTGAGGCGATGACAAGGTATAAAGAGACTTTGATCCACAAGGGGATGACCTTGTACGCTTTGATGTAGTCATACAGCGCCAAGATGTAAAAAACACCTGAAAAGGCGAGGATGAAGTTGAGCTCATACGCAAAGTCGTAAAACACAAGACCTCGATGCACGCCCATCAAAAGGCTGATGGTCATAAAGACCAAAAAAATACACCAAAGCGTAAAGTAGATTTTGAGTTTTTCAAGCCCTTTTTCACTGTGAATGTTCTCTTTTTCCATCAAAACAAACGGCAAAAACGAGAGCATCAACGGCACAAAACCATAGAGCATCAACGAAACATGCGCACTTCTAGCATTGACTGCGGAGAGTGTGGAAGAGGGCAGAAAGTAGCCCAGAAGATTGAGTGAGTATTCAAACCCAAAGGCTAAGCCAAGTACTAAAAAGAGTGCGCTGATCGCAAAGGATTTTTGTATAAAACTAGAGAATTTTTCCATCTTTTACCTCGATAATTTTGTCTGCATACACCGATACATTGCGGTCGTGTGTCGCGATGATGATCGTCGTGCCACTTTTGGAGAGCGTTTTAAAAAGCTCATAAATCATTTGTGAATTGCGTGAGTCTAGGTTGCCTGTGGGCTCATCGGCGAAGATGATTTTGGGTGAATTGACCAGAGCCCTGACAATGGCGGCGCGTTGGCGTTGCCCGCCTGAAATCTCATCGGGGTATTTGTTTTTAATCGCTTCGATGCCACATTGCTCAAACAGCGTGTCGATGTAACTGCTTTTTTTGTTAATGCTTGCTAACTTGATGTTCTCTAAAATCGTTAAATAGCCGATGAGGTAGTGAAACTGAAAGATAAACCCCACCTCTTTTTGACGAAACGCATCGATGTCTTTGATGAGTGTGTACGCCTTGCCTTCAAAAAACAACTCGCCTTTACTTGGGCGAAGAAGGGAGGAGAGAATGGAAAGCAAGGTTGACTTTCCACTGCCACTCTCTCCGACAATGGCGATAAATTCACCTTTTTTGGCTTCAAAGTTAACGTTATCAAGCGCTAAGTCATTTTTATAGTAATGGGTAATGCCCCCTGCTTGAAGTATCATAGAGCACCCCTTTGAATGAGGATGATCGGGTCGATCTTTGACGCGCTGTACGCTGGCAAAAGTGCTCCTAAAAGCGCCATAAAGAGGGAAAAGCCAAAGACCGTTACAATCGTCTCAAGGCTCAGCTCTCCGTTCACATAGCCTTGAAATTTCTCAACATGCGCGATCATAAAAAGTAACGCTTTGGAAAGCAGAAGCGCTGAGATAAAGCCAACACACGTGATGATAAACGTCTCACCGACAACCATCGTCATGATAAAACAAGATGACTTACCGATAGCTCTTAAAATGCCAAACTCGCTTCTTCGCTCGTTAATCGTGATGCTGATAAGACTCGCAATGCCAAGCAGCCCCATCAAAAATGCCACTGCGCTGATAACATTGGAAGAGGTTTCGATGATCTTGAATTGATTGTAGTTTTCCACAAATTCATGGGTGGTTTTCGCCTCAATGTCAGGGTTGATCGCGTTGATATGTTCTATCAGTTCCTCCGCATCTGTGCTTCGTTTGATGCTGACAAGCAAGATAGACGCGTCTTTGTTGAAAATAGCGCTGGCATCCTCACGTGTTAGTACCGCTCCTCCATCTTCAAAGCCGACACCGTTTTCAAAGATGCCTGAAACGCTAAATGTTTTATTGGAAATCGAGACAGTTTTGGGTTCGTGCAGGCGTGCGTTGATGTTTTTACCAAGGATGACTTCGCCCTTTTTTGGGTAAGCACCTTCGGTAAGTGCATAGGTTTTAAAACGGTTTTCACTCACGCCGTAAATTGCAGCAATCGGAAGATCGTTAATCGGACTTGCGCCTAGGATGATCGCATAGACTTCATTCACCCCTGCAATCGTTTTGATTTCCTCGGCAAGAGAGGCGTTGACATCGCTGAAAAAGGTATCGGCGATTTTGGCTTGCGTGACGATGATGTCACCCTCGGTTTTGAGCATCGTGGAGTACATGCCGATGATGCCTCTTGAAATCGAAGTGATCATAAAGATCGCCGTGATAGAGACGGTGATGCTCGTGTAAATGAGAAACGTTTTAAAGCGGTTACGATTTAGCGCTTTAAAGAAAAGTGAAATCAATCGAATTCCTTTTGTGTTATATTTTGATGACAATTTTAGAGGATCAAAATGAATGGAGTATGAATTTTTATTACATGTAAAACATTTAAAAAGTACAATGAGGCAATTATGAAGATGAAGGCACGCTATGAAAATGATAGTTTTAGATACCGAAACCACGGGAATGTTTGAGAAAGATCGCATCTGCCAGCTCAGTTTTTTAGTCTTAAACGAAGAGTTTGAGATCGAAGAGGTTCACAATGACCTGTGCATGCCGCCTCTTCCTATCGCTTACGAAGCGATGGCGATTCACCACATTACCCCGGAGATGGTTGAAGGTGAGCCTGCGTGCGTGCAAACGAAAGCCTACAAAAGGCTGTGTGAGTTGAACACGGTTTCCAACATTCTCGTCATTCAAAATGCCGCGTTTGACCTTGGAATGCTCGCCAAAGAGGGCTTTAACTCACAGATGAATCTCATCGACACCTTTCGCGTCTTGCGCGCACTTTACCCCAATGAAGGCTCTTTTAGCTTGCAGTTTAAACGCTACCAATGGGGACTTTACAAACACGAAGAGGCATTGGCGAAAAAGCTTAATATCACCATCAAAGCACACGACGCACTGGGCGATGTCATCGTCCTCAAACACCTCTTTGAACGCTTGTGCGAAGAGCACTCTATCCCAAAAATGATCCTGCTCTGCTCCGAGCCCATCATCCTCAGTCACATTCCCTACGGTAAAAACCGAGGCAAAAAGTTCGTCGATGTCGCCAAAAGCGACCGCCAAGACCTCCACTATATGCTTAACGCCAACGGACTTGATGAAGACATGAAAGCCTCCATACTCCACGCCCTCGAATCCACCAAAGAGAGCGTCACACTGACCATCAGCTTTGGAAAATACGCTGGCAAAACGCCTCTGGAAGTATTAGAGATAGATCGTAACTATCTTATATGGATGGTGACTAAGATGGATAATTTGAGTAGCGAACTGAAAGAGGCGATAGAGAAGGTGTTGGTTTCGTATCCGTAAACTCTTTACATGTAAAGGAAAAAAAGGAGAGCAAAAGATGATAGGACTTATGTTTATAGGAATCATTGCAGGTTATGTACTGCTTTCAAAATTCATTGTTACAAAAGTGCTTCAAAGATATGGACTCAAAAAAGCAAATATTGCACTTACAATAATGATCTTAATTCCTACGTGGGATGCGATTCTTTATTATCCTAGTTATTGGATCTTGAGTAGTACTATCCCTAAAATAGAGAGATTTCAAAGTCCTCAAAAGATAGAAGGATTTTATCAAAGTTATATGCCTGATGATATGATTGTTTTTAAGATGTACCTATATGATACTTTTGATAATAATTACAGCATATATTTTGATAAAAATAACAAGTACGATAAGACTACTAAAACACGGACTAAAAAATACTATAAAGCATATTGGCTAAATGATAGCGAATCTTCATTATGTACCCCATCACTACCTAGTACTGTGCAGAAAAAATATCAAAAAGATCTTGAAAATAATTGGTGTGTAGCTGTAGAAGAAATTAAACAAGAAGATACTACGCAATATTGGAAACTTGAAGAAAAGATTATTGTTCATATTCCCATATTGTATATGAATATTTATGTTGTTGATTTTTATATATCAAATAGACACAATGAAGACAATTTTTTTAGACTAAGAGATGTATTTGTTGATAAAAGTTGGATTACTGCTGTCAATATAGTTAGTGGAGAAAAAAGTACAAGTAGCGGTACGGGGTTTACACGCTTATTTCAAGGAAGTACAAAAATTCACTTTGAACTAAATGATGATTCTATTATAAAAATTTTAACATCAACACAAAAAATAGAAGAGAAATAAATAATGGTTGAGGAATAAAAGGAGGGGTACTTCACAAAACAAACGGAATAATTTTTTTCGTTTGTTGCCTATAGTTTCTATATTCGCAAGACTGCACCATCCACAACATCTCCTCTTTTTGAGCTTTCAAAAACAGTGTTACAACCAAAAGCGCGAAGATAAAAAGGCTCAGCGCAGAAGGCTTAGACACCACAACCCCAAGCATCATCACAAGCACTGAGAAATACATAGGATGCCTGATGTAGCGGTAGGCTCCTGCGGTGATGAGTGAGGCGTTTTTTTTGATTTCGGGGGTGATATTGAAGTTACTAAGGGTGTTGCATTTCAGTGTATAAAGCCCAAAGCCACCGCCTAGGAAAAAGATGAGCAACGCAAAGTTGCTTGGTGTGTGCATGCCATGATGTAGAACTAAGATTGTGATGAAGATGAATTGTAATGCGACTAAGAGGTAAGAGTATATTTTTGAAGTCATGACATATTATCCTTTTAAAACGGCTCTAAAATGCTTTACATGTAAGCTCAGATTAATGTACCATTGAAATAGAATAGTAAATAGGACAATGCCTATAACATCGGCTAAGACATCAGCCAAGTCAAATGAACGGCTTGGAAAGTAGGCTTGGCTTATTTCTTCTAAAAAGGCAAAAATAAAGACAATCAGCGAACCCACGGATAGTTTTAACCATTTCTTCCCTCTAAAGCCGTAATTCAATAAAAAAGCCATCATACCATACAGTACGATATGTCCTATTTTATCTCCATAAGGGATTTTTCCCATCATTTTAAATGCAAAATTATAGTGGGCTGTATCGGCTTGATAGATAATCATAACGAGAAAGGCAAAGAAGGATGCTGGAAAAAGAATCCGTTTCAAAAGATCTGATCTTTTTTGGGTTTGTTTCGTCTCAAAATTTTGCATGATTTTTCTTCCATGCTTTGTAGGATTGTTCATCCGAAAATAAAAATGCCAAATTTTCATGATCGCTGTGCGCATCAAAGTCTTGAATTTTCTGCTTCACAACCTCGTATCTTTTTTCTTCGGGTATATTGGCAGCGTCCAAATCCCAAGAAATGCACTGAGGTGATTGCGTACTATAACCATAAAGACCATTTTCATTTTTGTAAAGTACGTCAATACTATGGACGATTACATGCTGTTGGTTGAGCAAATCTAGCAATACGCAAGCGTCTTTTGGTTGCACGGCATAAAATTTGGCTCCGTTATGTTCTTCAAGATCAATGCCTGAAGTTTTGTAAAATTCAAAAATATCCATGGGACTTCTCCTTAGTGTTGATGTGTAGCGTTATAGTGATTGATGCGTTGGCATTTACCAAAATGGTACTGCATAAGTGTGTGACAACTCTCTTCTGAAAAATTTATTTTCAAGGAAATAGGCGCTTGCATTAATGCCGGTAAGGCGTCAATCGAAAGGTCTGAAAGCATCATTTTGTCGAGTTTACTCGGCTCATACTTGAACTTTTCTATCGTATGCGAGGCGATCATGTAATCAATATTTAATGAGGCAACAATGCTAAAAGCGATCAAACCTAGTGTTATGATAAGATTCAGTAGCAGATGAAACGATTTGCGTAAAAGTGTAAAGAGTATGCCAATAACCAATACAAGAATGAGAAAATATTCAAACCATTCTATATAATAACGCAAGGTTGTTACGCCCAAAAGCCATTGGTACAAATACATTTTTTTAAGAGAGGCTAGTCCCATTATCAGTGTCTGTAGCATTAATGCGGTCATTAAAACTTTGATGCTTAATTCCCCTTGGTATCGACGCATGATGACCAAAAAGATGACAACAACCAAACTGATGACCCAGGCAAGTTGAAAAAATCCTTCTCTAGCAAACTGAGCAGGTGAAATCCCAGACTCGTTGATATAGGCTTCACCACCAAATAAATAGGCAATCTGAAAGATCAAGAACGTTATAAATACTACATTTAAGGCACCTAAAAAAATGCCAATAATGAGTGTATCAAATGACGTGTGATTTTCTTTGACTGGTCGAGAGGCGTGGTTGAGATAGCTGTAGAGAAAAAGACTTAGGTAGATCAAAAAATAAACAGGTATCATCACAAGATGGTCTAATGCTAGTAGCGAAAAATAGTGCATAAACTGAGTCACGGCACTATTGAAATTGGTATCAGCATTTCTAAACAGAGCCAAGAATAAGCCAACAAAAGGGAATGTGATCAAAACAGCGATTAGAATTCGTTTGTAAATAGAATAATTTTGATTATACGAGAAGAGATGCGTCGTAAATGTTTTCAGGTATGAGAGTAACGAAAAAGAGATCAATAATCTTGGGATAAAAGCTTGATAGAAATAATCCACTCTGTGCATACTTGTTAAATACAAAACAGCAATACTCCCGACGATGATGTAAGGCAAAAAAACGTGTACTAATGTGTTATTGTAGATAAAAATATCAATGCTCCAAATGAGTATAAAAGGTAAACCAAAAAGTGTATAACGGTTGATAATTTGGTTCTTTACAATGAGGTAGATCATGGGAATGAGTGCCATCATATACAGCAAAATATTTCCTAGACCAATCGCTTGCGATGGTACGAATTGCGTTTTAAAAAGTGCTAGCAACAGACTAATCCCAATAAGCAATAGACTAAAACGAATATCGTTAAAGGGCGTATCGGCACCCTCGATTTTTTGAGTTTCTTCAATAAAATTAGGCATGATTTTCCCCTTGGAATGTTTTCATAACTGTTTTTGCATATCTGGTGTCAATTTGAGCATTCATCTGCTCAAATAAGGTGTAATACCCAAGTAACGTACGATTTAAAAAAAGATACTCTTGGTTAAATTTATGTACAGAGTGGGTTTGCTTTTTTTGTACGTCTAAAATGGTTTCAAAACCTCTTTTAGAAAAAGCGTGTTCCTCTCCAAAGTCGTAGAAATCCTCTTTTAAAACTTCGATGTAAAGAGAATCGAGCGGTTGGATAATTTCTCGGTAAAAAGCACGCATGGTTTCTATATCACTTTGGTCAATCATTTTAAGGTTGGCATATTGACGCACAATTTCATCTTCTTTTTCGCCATGGATCAACGAAAGATGCAAATGGTTGTACTGCGTTAAAAACTGGTGATCAACGTATTTAATGCACCCAAAATCAATCAATCCCAACTTACCATCTTGCATAAAGATAAAATTTCCAGGATTGGGGTCGGCATGAATGGCTTTGAGCTGATAGAGCGTTGAAAAGAAGGTATCAAACAGAATTTGAGCATAATGATTACGTTGTGTTTGGGCTGGCTTTGATTTTAAAAAATCCATCAAAGAACAGCCCTCTATATAAGAGCAGACAAGCACCTTTGAAGTTGAAAGTTCAGGGTAGATGTTTGGTATTACAATGTTTGGATGAACGACAGTGTTTTTAAAAAATATCACATTATTGGCTTCAAAGCAATAGTCTACCTCTTCATAAAGCCTTTGATTGATCTCTTCAATAAGATGGTCGATATTTTGCCCTTTGGCAAAGCGTTGCAACATAAACTTAACCATACCCATGTCGGTATGAATTGAGTTTGCGATTCCTGGATATTGTACTTTAACGGCAACGGTTTCGCCTTTATACTCTGCTTTATGAACTTGTCCGAGGCTTGCACTTCCAAAGGGTGTCGTATCAAAAGTTTCAAATATCTCTTCTGGATAGCCATTGAGCTCTTGCTTAATAATTTTACGAATGAGGGCACGGTTGATGGGTGGAACAGCATTGAATGATTTGCCGATGTGTTCAAGATAATTTTGCGGTAAAAAGGGTAGTGCTAACATAACTTGTTGCGCAATTTTAACCGATACTCCTTTGAGTTCACCTAACGCTTCAATGATAATTTTTGCCGTTTCTTCATGGGTATGATATTGAATTGATTGTTTGTTTTGATCCGAAGAGAGCATTTTTTTAAGAGCTCCTTTTGAACGTGTAGCACCAATTTTAATGAGCGTTTTACCAATGACTTTTCCTCGTGCCATACTCGTTATTGGGATTGGCTTATCCATGAAAAACATCCCCCAATTTTCGTTTGATTTTCGTAAAACGGCTCTGTTTTGTTGAAAAGCGTGTGATGGCGGATAGAAGATGATTTTTAAAGAGAAACATTCCTAAATCCGAAGCTTTGTTGAGCAAATTTGAATTTAGAATAGCTTCTATAACGCCCATAGAGTGATCGATAAATTGGGTTGTATTTTCAAATGATTGACTCTCATCTTTAATCCAATACGCGACAACCACCACAAAATAATCCCAGAAAATATTAGGCAAATACTCTTCAAATGGAGGTTTTTCAATCTCTCCTGCTTCAACGGCAATAGCAATCATGTCAGCAACAGTTTCTGTAAAAAGTCTATTGGTAGCGTAGATAGATTCAAGCTTAATCGATGAAGAGTGAAAAACCATCTCAGCAACTTGAATGACAAATTCCCTATCTTCCAAATAGAGCTCAATCTCTGTTTCGATGAATGTTTGAAGCTGTTCTCTTAAGGTATAAGTATCAAATCCTTCTATCTTATCCACGAGATTGCGTGCTTGTTGATGCTTCCATTCTATATACGCATATAGTATGTGTTCTTTCGTTGGGAAGTAGTTATAAATAGTAGGATTGCTCACGCCTGCTTTTTGTGCGATTTCTCGCATCGAAGCCTCTTTAAAGCCTTTTTCAATCATCAAAACTACGCCTGCTTCCAAAATTTTGATTTTGGTAAGTTCTCTATTTTCTTGGGAAATTTTCATCTACACCCCCCTTTAGTTAACTAAGTATATATTATTTTAGATATAAATGTCAATTAATATATAGTAAATTAAATTAAAATTTTCTCTAGAGGGTAGATGGAGATGGGTTAGTCAGAAAAAAGATGCACAAAAAAGGCTAAGCTAAGCTACTTTGATAAAAAAGTAAGTGTCAGGGCTTTAATTTCGAGTTTTTAAAATTATTTTCCTTCTTCAAACACTTTCGCCAAACGGCCCAAAAATGCTTTTACATGTAAATCATTTTCTATCTCAATGCGCTCTTTCACTTCATAAGTAGTGATGCGTAAAGCTTCAACACATTCGTCGTAAAGTGCCAGCGTTTCGCTAGGGCTTAGTTCACAGCTTTCTTTTCCAAATCGAGTCAAAAACGCTTTGCTCCACCATTTTTTACTTCCTAAAAGATGCAACGCAGGGATGTCTTTTTGGATGTAGAGTGTTGTGCAGACGACATCATAGGCAGGAGCAAGCCAGATGTTTTGGATGTTTTCATAGAGCACGCCAAAGTTTTTAAGGTGTGCATCGCCATTTTGCACGAGGGTGTTGATGACCATCATTTTGAAAAAGTCTCGTAATGCCTTTTTCTTGTGTTTGGGGGAGACAAACGTTTTGATGCTTTTGGCGATGTGCTCATAAGAGCCTTCGTATTTTTCGTCGGCTTGGCGTGCTTGAAGGACACACATATCTTCAAAGCCTAGGTAGCTTCCATCCTCTTTGATGTCAAAACGCTTCATGATGAAGAGCTTGTTGTCTTCTGAGAGGTAAAACTCAGGGACTTTGATGCCAGCGTGTTTGACGATGCTCATGCAGTAAAATTCATTGAGTGCTAAGTGTGGGTACTCATCTCCCCATGCCTTGACGATGTACTCTTGCAGTGGTAAGGTGACTTTGTCGCGCACTTTGGCTAAGACCTTGGGTTGCACACCACTGAGCGGTGAATTGAGTGCAAAACGGGTTACCAGTTCATCAAAAAGCGTTTCACTTTTTGGGTGTAGGAGTGCGTCTAAGCTGAGGGTTTCTTCTTCTTGCGCGTCATCAGCTTCATACGTAAGCCTTCCTTTGATACTGTGTGCCATGAGCTGAAGCAGTCCAAAGTCGTCGGTTTTGGTTATCTTTGAAAAATGTTTTTTGATGATGGAAAGTAGATAACCCTCAGGCAAGTGCATTTCAAAGATAGGGTGGAGTTTTGGATTCGCATAACTCTTTGTTCTCACAGGCATACTCAGCGATACAAAGGCATCATGATTGTTAGTTGTGTAGTCAAAGATGTATTCATTGTTTTCAAGCAGTATGCTTCCCACTTTTCCGTTGGCAACCTTTACATGTAAACTATCGTTCATCTCTTAACTCCTCAAACGTAGGGAAGGGTGATTTTTCTTTACATGTAAGCTCATACCCTAAGTAGTCAAGGATTTGAAGTATCTTTTTGATGCCGACATCTGAGCTTGTGCCATTTTCAAGGGAGCTGATGGTGGCTCGTGAGATACTAAGGTCACGGGAGAGTTGCTCTTGCGATACTTTTTTTGCTTTGCGAAGTTGTGCCATGTGCGCACCAAACTCTCTCAAATCCATAATGGTTCCTTGACTAATATTTTAGTCATTTTATAATTATAATGTATAAATGTCAAATATATTGTGCAAATTATAAAAAGTGTAATGGGAAAAATCGAAGGAAAGTAGTTTACATGTAAAGCAAAAAGCTAAGCTTCACACTTTACATGTAAAGCCTATTTTGTCTCTTCTACCTTAGCAGGAGCGACAGGTTTTTTGGCAGGTTTGGCGATGATCTCGATGTAACACTCGCTCCATTTTGCGCTGTTTGCTTTGTCGATCTCTTCGCCAAGATCGGCTTGGTGAACGGCTTGTGCATTTTGTGCACTTTCGCCGAATTTGCAGTCAAAGTCCCAGAAATGGAATCCTTCGGGTGTTTTTTTAGTGCGTTCACGTTTGATGTATTTACGAATTTCATGTTTGATAGACTCTACGAGTCGGTCGCTGTTTTTGTTTTCAACGTGGAGGTGAAATATCTTTTTCAAGGCTTGCCTTTTAGGTTTTTATGTCAGTGCGACATTGTACTTCATTTCACCTTTAAGCGCCTCATTCTTTAAACTCCGCTTTGTAGGCACTTTCCAATACATTCATAAACGACGCTGGGTCCATATAGCCGGTGTATCCCTCGATGATGGCGTGGCGCTTAGGGGAGAGGATGGCATTGGCAGGTGTGTAGGGCGTGTGTAAATCGCTTGGCAAAGAGGGGTTCATTTGGTCGATGGTGACCAAAATAAATTTTTGGTCTATCTGTTTTCTGTACGTAGTGTTGTTAAAAACCTCTTTTTGCATCTGCTTACAGTACGGACAATTTTCACTGACAATGTTCACCAAAATGAGTTTTTTCTCTTGGATCGCTTTGGCACTCTCCTCTTCTAAAAAGCTCGCGTGGAGTGTCGTGAGACTCAAAAGGGCTACAAAAAGGGTTTTGAGTAGAGTATTCATAGGTTTCCCTTGGTGATGGTTTTGTAAAACTTTAACACACGCTTGATAAAATCCTATTGAACCCTGCGAGGGCAGTCTAAGGCGCTCAAAGTAGGCTTTACCCCCTTTTATGTACAAAACATATATAATTAGCACTGCATCCAACAATGCTTAGAAAATTGAAAACCAAGTAGGAAACCTCTGTGGAAAGATATGTTCAATACTATTCAGACGTCATCACCAAAAACCATAAAATCGTTTTGATCATC
>DBTO01000052.1 GCA_002307095.1 Sulfurospirillum sp. UBA1314 | reverse complement strand
TGGCTTGGTACAAAGCTTCTTTAAGCACATCACGTGAAATACCACCAAGCTTAATGTCCATTTGAAGAGCAGTAATACCATCACGTGTTCCTGCAACTTTAAAGTCCATATCGCCATCGTGATCTTCCAAGCCCATGATGTCACTCAGAACCGCATGTTTATCACCTTCAAAAATGAGTCCCATTGCAATGCCCGCTACGAGTTTTTCAAGAGTGATACCAGCAGCCTTAAGTGCCAATGCACCACCACAAATCGTTGCCATAGAAGAAGAGCCATTCGATTCTAAGATTTCAGAGACCAAACGAATGGTTTGCAAGCGATTTCTATCTAAAACAGGTTCAAGTGCACGACGAGCTAGATTGCCATGTCCTAACTCTCTACGTCCCGGACCTCGAAGTGGAGAAGCTTCTCCCACTGAAAATCCTGGGAAGTTATAATTCACCATAAAGGTATCATTAATGGTGTTTTTTTCCGTCAGAAGATCGTACATTTGTGCATCTTTATCATTACCTAGTGTTATAACGGCAAGAGCTTGTGTTTGACCACGGGTAAAGAGGCATGAACCATGCGCAAGTGGTAAAATATTGGTTTCAATGCTAATCGGTCTGATTTCATCAAGCTTTCTACCATCGGCACGCACACGTTTTTCAATGATCATTTCTCTAACGATTTTCTTTTTATAAGCTTGGACAACGCTGTCCACTAACTCTTTACTCCAGCCTTCTAAGACGGCTACTTCATCACTTAAAATTTTGGTAACAATTTTTCCAAGCTCGCTTGCACGCTCACTTTTTGCCATTTGGTTGATCGCATTGTTTACTTCTTCTTTGTAAAACTCATCAACGTAAGCAAAAATAGAATCATTCGCTAAATCTTGTTTATAATCAAGTACCGCATCCTCTTTTTTAAGAGGTTTAAATGTACTCTCATACGCCGTTGTTGCTTCAGTAATCGCACTTTGTGCTTTATCAATCGCTGCAACGATGGCATCTTCATCAAACTCATTCACCGATTGCTTTGAAATAATACTCCCTGCAAGGCTAGGATCAAGCATTGGATCAATCGCCATGATAGGAAGACTCATCGTCTCCATGGAAGCAATGGAGCGCATTTCAATCATCAAAAGCTCTTCTTTAGTACCGGCAACATAAAGATCTAATGTACTTGTTTTAAGCGCAGAATTTGTTGGGTTAACAACGTATTGTCCATCAATATAACCAATACGCACACCGGCAACTGCTTTATTAACTGGAATATCAGAGAGGTACAGAGCAGCACTTGCAGCGTTAAGGGCTGCTACTTGAAGATCGACTTCAGGATCGCAGCTTAAGACAAAAACAACAATTTGCGTTGGGTACGCATACCCTTTAGGGAAAAGGGGGCGAAGGCTTCTGTCAATCACACGTGACGTCAATGTTTCAAAATCACCGGGTTTTGTCTCACGTTTAAAGTAACCACCGGGGATTTTCCCAACAGCGTAGGTTTTTTCAACATATTGCACCGTAAGAGGTACAAAATTTTCAGCGACTTGGTTATCGTCTCGTGCAACGGTTGCTAAAATAACGGTATTTTTGATTTTTAATAACACTGCACCTGCAGCTTGCTTTGCAACTTTGCCCAGATCGTAAATCTCTTCTTGATTATTCACTCTAATTTTATATTCCACGCGTATTCTCCTTCGATTTTACTCAATTTTAATTTATAATTTTTGCTCTGACTCTTTTGAGAAGTCATAACCAACACTGCCCATCGGATAGATATTAAATTGGAACATAATGCCTTGTCTATTGACCGAATCTATGCTAGAACTTGTAAGTTTTGGTGTTGTCGTATCTCTGTATTGAATAGAGTAATCCCAACATTTCAACGTCTTTTTAAAACCAAATGCCCACGATCGAAACTCGTCTGTTTGCACATCATAATTTACACTTGCGAAAACATTATAGTGCGTAAAGTATTTGGTATCGGCATACAATGTCACATAGCTATAGTCTTTATCCGTAGTCGTACTTTCGGTTATTTTGTAGATTGTATTTTCTTTATACACCGAATCTTGATAGGTGTAACGAAGCGATGTTGAATAGAGCTCATCGGCGTAATTAATGGAAACTTGATTCCGTGAAATTTTACTAAATTCATTCGAATACGAGAGGTTATGACCGAATGAAATTTGATCTGTGTAATGGTATTTAAGGTCATTTTCCAAATCGCCATACTTGTAGTCGTAATCATCATAGTAAAACTGTACTAATTTATGACTGATTTTTTTCTCACCATCACTATTGTAAAAAAACTCTTTTAGGGTTAATGAGGTACTTTTCGCAAGGGTATTGAGGGCAATAAAATCAGCAATATACCCATTTTCATTCTCCGTACTAGGGATAATATGGTCAAGTCCAATATACATCGTATGGTAAAAATTATCGTACGGTTTCGCCAGTTCTGTATAGAGTGAGAATTTATGGTAATTCCTCCAATACTTTCCTTCGTTATCTTCAGTATCATCGTTACCATAGGCAATATGTGACGCATAAATGTTTTCGGAAACACTTACATGTAAATAATCTTGTAAAAGTGAGAAGTATAAAGTAAAGGGGGCATCCACTTGATTTTGAAAGGCAGTCACACCCTCTTGGCGCGTATAATTGTTGGCTTTATAATCGAGACTGTAGAGCACATTATCGAAGAGTAACGGCGATGTAAAATGGTGATAATGAAGGGTCGGTAACTCTTGTAATGTTGTATCATTGGATAATTTGGAGGTATCAATATAATACTTCGCATAAAGTCCAAAATAGTCTTGATCTTGCTTAATATAATAGTTAAGACGTGACGTGACAAGCCTGTCATAACTCAGTGTTTCATTTCGCATCGTATTGAAATAGTCAATGTCGTTAAGATAGTTAAGATCAAGCCAAAGACCATCTTCAAGATTATCGTATTTTGTACTCAGAAGTTGGCTTCGATCGTACATAACACGTAAGCCATAATGGGAGCTATTTTTAAGATTTTCATCTTCCGCATAAGAAGTTTGTTCTTTAAAATAACCCGTTGTGATTTCACCATGGGAATATTTTGAATCAACAAAACGGTACGTCCCATACATTCCTTCGCCTCTGCTCGTTCGGATCTGAGGACGAAGCTCTACGTCATAGTCCACATCAGGTGCATAATAGATGGGTTGCATATAATAAAAACCCTCGGTGCTGCTCATCCCAAATTCGGGTTTCAACAGTCCTGTACGCCTTGTTTTATCGGTCGTAAATGAAAAATAAGGCAGATACAGTACCGGAATATCGTTGGCATAAAAAACAGGATTATACAGGTGTAACCACTTGTTTTCTTTATCAAATTCACCGGTCGTAAATACGATTTTCCAATCAGGATCTTGGGTATTACAGCTTGATACAATGGATTTTTGCGTAATGTAGGTCTCAGGATTTAAAATAGCATTTTCACATTTAATCCATACATTGGAACTCTCATCGAAAAAGAAGAGTGGGTCGGAGACACCTTTGTCCGTATTAAGATTAATCTTAGTATGCCCCGAGCGCGAAGCATAATTCACACCCTCTAGCATCGTAATATTGCCAAAAAGCTCTAAATCGCTACTCTCTTGGTCGTAGTAAGCTTCATCGGCCGTAATTAGATACTTCGGACTATACAGCACCACATTGCCAACGGCATGCACCAATGTACCTTCTTTAGATACATTTTCTGCCAGCACTTCAACATCTTGAGGTGTTTTCTGTGCCGCAGCTGCCCATAAGCTTCCGAGTGAAAGCATCAGTAAAAGAAAAAATTTAGTTCGCATTGACCACCAATGTATTGGCAACTTTATCATGCCATGTCTCTCTTTTTGGATTTAAAGCGGCCCATACAAAACCTAAATAAAATATAGACTCACTGATAATTCTAACAGCTGCTCGACTCAGCGATAGCATAAAAGAAGGTTTTTCCAAATCGTCCGTGGAAATCACTCTAATTTTCATCGCAATTTTACCCAAAGTTGCCCCATACATCCACACAAAATAGCTCTGATAAATCACTTTTAAAACAATGACATACCCAAAAAGGCTATTAATTGCTCCGATCATCTCTTCCGTACTCATGTTGTCTGGAATCTGATCAAAATAGATCACCGCAAATAAAACAGAGATCAAAATTTCATCGATCGTATACGCTAAACCTCTTTTTTGAAGTGAGGCTAGTGTAATATTTTCACTCTCAAACTTTTCGATCAACTCATCATTTGTCATATTTAAGTGCCTGATACGCGATGTCGCTTCTAAACTGTTTGCCTGCAAAATGGACTTGCCCGCACAGTAAATAGGCACATTCGCGTGCCTCTTTAATGCTCTCTCCCACACCGACGCACAAAAGAACACGTCCACCTGTGGCATAAAGTTTACCCTCTTCAAGGCTGACACCGGCATACGAAATATGGGTATTTTCCAAGCCTGCATGTACATTTTTATCGATAATAATTTCAGCAGGTTTTGAATTTCCATACGGATAATTTTCACTCGCCATCACCACAGCAATCGCGTATTTGTTAAAAAATTCGATGTTTAAGTTTTTAAGATTGCCTGTGGCAGCTTTGTAAAAAAGCTCACTTGCAGGGGTTTTTAACAGTGGCATCAAGATTTCACACTCAGGATCGCCAAAACGAACGTTGTACTCTAAAACAATCGGCTCATTTTTTACGATCATCAAGCCAATAAACAAAACACCCTCAAACGGAGCATTTTCATTTTGCATCCCTGCTAATGTTGGCTTAATAACGCGCTCTTCCACTTTTTTATAGAGCTCATCATCAATCAATGGCGTTGGCGCATACGCACCCATACCACCCGTATTAGGACCAATGTCGTTGTCTTTGAGGCGTTTATGATCTTGCGCTGCTGGGAGGATTTTATAATCCACGCCATCGCAAATCACAAATAACGAGAGCTCATACCCATCTAAAAACTCTTCCACAACCACACCAAGTCCAGCATCGCCGAAGCTTTTTCCACTGAGCATATCCGCCACAGCCTCTTTGGCTTCTTCTTTACTTTGCGCGATGATAACGCCTTTGCCGGCACACAAACCATCGGCTTTGACGACGATTGGAAGCTCTAGCGTTTCGATAAAATCATTGGCTTTTTGGGCATCGCTGGTTTCGATAAATTTTGCAGTCGGAATCTGATAACGAGAGAGGAAGTTTTTCATAAATATTTTTGAGCCCTCTAAACGAGCGGCTGATTTAGACGCGCCAAAAATGACAAGGCCTTTGGCTTTAAAACTATCGACGATACCATCCACCAAAGCAGTTTCAGGGCCTACAACGGTCAGATCAATACCGTTTTCTTTGGCAAAATCCGCCAAAGCTTCATAATCTTTACATGTAACATTGCGACCAAGTTGTGGGGTTGCACCGTTTCCGGGTGCGAAAAAAATTTCGGTTACATTGGGGTCTCGCTTAAGTGCCAACCCTATAGAATACTCTCTGCCACCACTAC
>DBTO01000103.1:737-16222 GCA_002307095.1 Sulfurospirillum sp. UBA1314 | reverse complement strand
TCGCGATCAAACTGATCTTTTTTTGCACCATGACTTGAATCAGATTGGAAGGATATTTCGCAAAATTAAGCTGTTTTAGACCGCTAAAAATCAATGGATGATGCGTGATGATGAGCGAATGCTTGCGCACCTCTTCCAAAAGCGCACTGTCTACATCAAGGCTTAGGTAGATTTGCTCCACCTCATCTTCACGACTTCCGATGAGAAGACCACTGTTGTCCCAACTTGCTTGCGTGGCAAAAGGGCTCAGTGTGTCTAAATAATCGTAAAGTGCCCCTAATTTCATTAACCGACCACTTCTTTGTACTTGACCGCGCATCCCTTGGCAAGTTCACGAATCTTTAAGATATAGTTTTGACGTTGCGTAACCGAAATGGCTTTACGGGCATCAAGAACATTAAACGTGTGCGACGCCATCAAACAGTAGTCATACGCAGGCAGTGGTAAATTCTCTTCAAGGCAGCGTTTACACTCCACTTGCGCGTTTTCAAACTGATCAAACAGCATGGAAACATTGGCGATTTCAAAGTTGTATTTGCTAAATTCATATTCGCTCTGTTTGTGCACATCACCGTACGTTGTCACGCCAAATTGGTTTTCGTTCCACACCAGATCAAAGACAGACTCTTTCTCTTGAAGGTACATCGCCAAACGCTCAACACCATACGTAATTTCAACCGAAATAGGATTACATGCAATGCCACCCACTTGTTGAAAATAGGTAAACTGCGTTACTTCCATACCATCCAACCACACTTCCCAACCAAGTCCCCAAGCACCTAATGTTGGCGATTCCCAGTTATCTTCGACGAAACGAATATCGTGTTTTTTGATGTCCAATCCTAGCATCTCAAGGCTTTTAAGGTAAAGCTCTTGAATGTTATCAGGACTTGGCTTGATGAGCACTTGAAACTGGTAGTAACTTCCCAAACGGTTTGGATTTTCGCCGTACCTTCCATCGGTTGGTCTGCGGCTAGGAGCTACATACGCCGTTGCCCACGGTTTACTACTCAAGCTTCGTAAAAACGTTGCATTATGAAAGGTTCCAGCCCCTGCAGGCATATCGTAAGGTTGAACAATCGTACAGCCTTGATCTTGCCAAAAAGTTTGGAGGTTTAAAAGCATTTGACTAAATGTAAGCACTATTTCTTTCCTTCTTCATTTGTTTACATGTAAAGATTATTTGGCGGGTGGCGTATAGCCATCAACGGCTTTATTCCACATCATTTTGTATTTTCGTTTGGTAAATTCAAGCTCGTCTTGTAGCACTCCAAGCTGTTTGGTCAGGGTATCAATCGTTTTGCGATCTTCATCAAAAAGCTCTTGCATCGAAAAAAGTGCCTCTTTTAAAAAGCGGTTTTCACCTTTGAGTGCATCGAGTGTCTCCTCTTTGGCGTCCAACACTTTTTCATGCAGACTCAAAATCGCCCCCACTGTTTTTTCCACAAATTCAGAGCTTAAACTCACAGAAGAGCCTTCATACGCATCATCAAGTACAATGCCTTTGGTCGCAGGAATGAGCGCTTGCGCACTACGGCTTATTTCTACAAAGCACTGTCCCTCTTCTTCTTTGCTCGTGAGTTTTCCCTCATCAATCAATGACCTGATGGCAGAAATATCCAAATTCATCAACCCGCTAAACTCTTCAATTTCCATCCAACTGCTCATTGTGGTGCCCCTTATAGAATAATCTCAATTCCCGCAGAATCGGTTTCAACTTTTTTTGCTTTTAAAATGCGGTCTTCTTTAAGTTTTGCCGCCAACTCTTCATCGGCAAGAGCAAGAATTTCCATCGCTAAATAGGCACTGTTAATAGCCCCTGCTGAGCCAATCGCCACGGTTCCAACAGGCATGCCTCCAGGCATCTGAACCGTGCTTAAAAGCGCGTCCATGCCCTCCATAACGCCACCTTTCATCGGAACACCGATGACGGGCTTTGTGGTCAGAGAAGCCACAACACCGGCTAAATGCGCTGCCATGCCTGCTGCGGCAATGAAAACCTTCGCCCCTTTGGCTTCCGCATTTTTCACATACTCATGCGTTCGCTCAGGACTTCGGTGCGCTGAGGAGACGATGACCTCATGCAAGACGCCAAATTTCTCAAGCGTTTTTGCGCACTCTTCCATCACGGTATAATCACTTTTACTTCCCATTATAATAGAAACGAACTTCACGTTTTATCCTTTTACTTTTGCTCTTAAAAATGTAAATCCTGGTAAGGGTGTTGGCATGACAATCGCATTGACATTACCGCTGTGTATCTCATCAAACAGTTTGCCATTTGGCGTTTGAAGTTTTTTAAAGCTTATTTTCCAAAGCCCCTCTTCTTCAAAAATCGTGCCGATATCATTGTCCATAGCTTCAAGTTTTAGATGAGCTGGCATGACCAAATCATAGTTTACATGTAAAGATAAAACATCCTTACAAAGACACGTTGCGCCATCTTCGTCCACTTGCGCAACGACTTGGTGGGTGCCTTCACTAATCGAGTGGGCTAAGTTTTGCGTGTCGTTTTTTTCAAAGGGTCGATTGACCAAATAGCCATCGCTAAAACCTCGGTTTTTCGTTGTATCGAGCTCTGCTGTGTATTTGGCGGCATCAAATTGATTGGCGTAATAATCCTCAATCGCTTGACGATACGTTTTGGTCGTAATGCCGACGTAATATGAGCTCTTCGTTCGCCCTTCAATTTTCAGTGAATCAATAACGCCAGAGTCCAGTATCTCTTTGACATGCGCACTTAAATTGAGGTCTTTCGCATTCATAATGTGCGTACCCTCTTCGCTCTCTTCGATACGAAACAGCGTTCCGCTCTCTTCGTTATGCGCGTAAAGCGTGTAGGGAAAACGACAGTCATTGGCACAACTTCCACGGTTTGAAACGCGCCCACTTTGCACAGAACTGATTAAACAGCGACCACTGTAGGCAAAACACATCGAACCATGCACAAAGACTTCCAGTTCCAAATGCGGCAGATGCTTTTTGATCTGCTCCAAATCTTTCAAACTCACTTCGCGCGCTGCGATAATGCGCTTGACACCCATATCCGAATAGACTTCAGCGTCCAAGTAACTTAAAACATTCGCTTGTGTGGAGAGATGAATCGGAATCTGTGGTGCAATTTTATGGGCGAGTTTAATCACGCCCGGAGCGGCTACAATAAACGCATCTGGTTTCATCGCTGCCACACGTTCAATATGTTTTTCAAGTAAAGGAATCTGTGCGTTAAACGGAAAACCATTTACGGTTGCATGCAGATGCTTGCCCTGTGCATGCGTGTAGTTGATCGCCTCTTCAAAACTCTCATACGTAAACTCTTTGCCTGATCGTATGCGAAGAGAGAAGTGACTCACTCCTGCATACACGGCATCCGCTCCATAAGCGAGCGCTATTTTTAACTTTTCAAAATTTCCAGCAGGAGAAAGCAGTTCGACGTTTGACACCTATTTCTTTCCTAGACTAGCAATCAACGCTTCAATATCTTCACTGCTCACAACATCCTCAGTTGTTTCATCGCCGTGAATATGTACCGCAGAACTGACACGTTTAGAATCATCTTTTGAGCCTTCAAACAGAGCGCTCATGTATTTTGAAAGTGCACGCATCACGTTAATAACACGCTCGATTTTTTGGCGGTGAATATCTTGGTACTGCATAATGTCCATTGTCATCATGATCTCATCTTCTGCCATTTGCGCATTCATCAAAAGATCTTCCACACGCTCTTTCATCCCTTTGTTATCATCCAATGCTTTTTGGAATTGATCGATTTTAGGGAATTTTGTCACCAAGGTTTCAAAAAGTGTGATATTGGACTCAATGAGTTTAATGACCTCTTTAGCATTTGCTTCGGCACTCAGCATAAAGTTATTGACGATTTCAAGTTTGTCAAATACCTGCGTCGCTTTGATCTCAGAATCTTTGGTCACGTCATCCAGCTGATGTACCATTTTGTGGTCATCTGTTGGTGGTGGTGGTGGCCAAGACATCGTCGAGGATGGTCTGTATTCGTGCATCATTTGGGTAGCTGCTTTATCTTTTTCAACTTCTAAAGCCTCACTATCCGACATCTCATCTTCTTCTGATTCCAGACTCTCTTCAATGGCACTTTGGGCAGGTGCGGCATCGTCTATTTCGTCTAAATCGCCCGCCATCAAAGCATCAAGTTCTTCTTGCGTCATAAGCTTTCTCCTCAAAATGACAAATTATGGTCTATTATAGTGAACTTTTTATATAATTTAACTTTAAGACCCTGACACAAGGAAGTCTGCCATGATGATTGATTTACATAACCACACCCCATTATGCAACCACGCAGACGGGAGCATTGAAGCGTATGTACAAGCCGCTATAGAGAAAAAAATAGATGTTTTTGGCTTTTCCGATCATGCTCCCATGAATTACGATGAAGCGTATCGCATGGATTTTTCACAAATGGAAAATTATGAAAAAGATGTTTTACATGTAAAAGAGAAATACCACGATCAGATTCAAATTTTACTCGCTTATGAGGTTGATTTTTTAGAGGGATACATTGATGAGCGTGTGCTGAAACGCAGCGTTGATTATTTTATAGGCTCTGTCCATTTTTTAGGCACTTGGGGCTTTGACAATCCCGAATTTATCGGGGAATACCGCACCAAAAACATTGATGAAGTGTGGGAGCGTTATTTTGCAGCGATTGAAGCGATGGCAAAGAGTGGATTGTTTGATATTGTAGGGCACTTGGACTTGATTAAAGTCTTTAATTATTTGCCAAAAAAAGATGTCAGACTTATCGCAAAAGATGCCATCAAAGCAATTAAAAAAGCCAACATGGCAATCGAGCTCAATGCCGCTGGCTTTCGCAAACCCGTGGGTGAAGCGTACCCAAGCCATCCACTGTTGGAGTTGATTGCAGAGCAGGATATTCCGATCACCTTTGGCTCCGATGCGCATACGGTTCAACATATTGGATTGCGCCAAGAAGAGTTGCGTTTAATCGCAAAAGCATTTGGGTATAAAAAATGTGCAACATATGAGAGTCGAGATCGAATATTGGTTAATTTTTAAGCACCCTTTTCGGCTTTATTTTCAGCTCAATCTGATAAAATTACTGAAATTTAAAATCTAGGAGTTACAACATGGGTAAGTTCGTTAACAGTGTTGAAGAGTTTTTCAAATACACGACTGACAATGAAGTTGAATTTGTCGATTTTCGTTTCACAGATATGAAAGGAACATGGCATCATCTTACATATACTATTGAAGCAATTAGCGCTGAGTCTTTCACAAATGGTATTCCTTTTGATGGCTCCTCTATCGACGCTTGGCAACCAATCAACAAATCCGACATGCTCCTTAAACCAGAAGCTGAAACTGCGTTTTTAGACCCTTTTACAGCAGACTCAACGGTGGTTGTTTTCTGTGACGTCTTTGACATCTATAAAGGTGAATTGTACGAGAAATGTCCTAGAAGTATCGCTAAAAAAACACTTAAATACCTTGCTGAAACAGGCTTAGGCGATGTCGCTTACTTTGGACCAGAAAATGAATTTTTCGTTTTTGACGATGTCAAAATCAGAGATGACATTAACTGTTCTTACTATGAAGTCGATTCTGAAGAAGGTGCTTGGAATAGCGGTAAAAGTTTCACCGATGGTTATAACACAGGTCATCGCCCCGGTACAAAAGGTGGATATTTCCCCGTTCAACCAATCGATTCTATGGTAGATTTACGTGCTGAAATGGTTCAAACATTGAAACAAGTTGGTCTTGAAATCTTCGTTGTTCACCACGAAGTTGCACAAGCACAAGGCGAAATTGGTGTTAAATTTGGAACACTCATCGAAGCGGCTGATAACGTTCAAAAATACAAATACGTTGTTAAAATGGTCGCACACCTTAACGGTAAAACAGCAACGTTTATGCCAAAACCACTTTACGGTGACAACGGTAGCGGTATGCACGTTCACCAATCTATCTGGAAAGATGGCAAAAACATGTTCTACAAAGCGGGCGAATATGCAAACCTTAGCGACATGGCACGCTGGTACATCGGTGGTGTCTTGAAACACGCACGAAGTGTTGCGGCATTTACCAACCCATCAACCAACTCTTATAAACGCTTAATCCCAGGATTTGAAGCACCATCAATCCTTACTTACTCTATGCAAAACCGTTCTGCTTCATGCCGTATCCCTTACGGTGCGGGTGAAAAATCAGTTCGTGTTGAGATGCGTTTCCCAGATTCAACATCATGCCCATACCTTGCGTTTGCTTCGATGCTTCTTGCAGGCATTGACGGTATCAAAACAAAAGCTGAGCCTGTTGGACCAATGGATGAAGACTTGTTTGAATTATCTCTTGATGAAATTAGAGAGAAAGGTATTAACCAAATGCCTCATACCCTAAGAGGTTCCCTTGAAGCGTTAATCCGTGACAATGACTACTTAAAACCGGTTATGACGCCAGAATTTTTGGACACATACCAACACTACAAATTTGAAACACAAGTTTGGCCAGATGAGGCAAGACCTACTGCGTTTGAATTTAAAACAATGTTCTCTTGCTAATCATTTAAAACGAATTCAGGGAGTGAGAGGAATTTCCTCTTACTCCCTTTTTTTATTTCTATACGCTCTAAGCTGAGCTTGAAAAGCTACGTTGCGACTTCGCACTGAAGCTTGCCTCTTTCGAGGCAGAGTTGTGTATCAGCCTCTCCCCACAAAGCTTTAGAACATCAAGCCACCCTCTTCTTTTAACTCTTTGGTGTTGCTCTTTGGAAACGGTGAGACATCGGTAAAAAACTCTGTATTTCCATCGACTTTTCGAGCATTGACACCTTCTGGCATTTTAAATTCACGTGTGGTTTCAGGATGAAGTTCAACATACTTTGTCATAAAATATTTAAACGCAGGGGCAGCAGATTTGCCTCCTGTTTCACCTTTTTTAAGTGGTGTATTGTTATCATTACCATACCATGTGATCACTTCAATGTCGGGGGAAAACCCACAAAACCAGACATCCACACTGCTATTGGTGGTTCCTGTTTTGCCTGCAATTTCGATGCTAGGAACTTGGGCATTGCGACCTGTTCCGCGCTTGACTACCTCTTTCATCATATCAATCATCAAATAACTCTGTTTCGGCGAGGTAATCGTCTGACTTTTAGTCTCATAAATCTTTTCAACACCTTGACGGTTGATCACTTTTTTAACCATCAAGGGTTCTGTTTTCACACCGTAATTTGGGAACATGGAGTAAAAGCTACTGTATTCCAGCGGTGAGATACCAAAGCTTCCCAGCGCTAAAGAGAGATCCATGGAGAGATTTTTAAAGCCGTCTTTTTTGAGCTCTTTATAAACACTATCGAGCCCCAAAAGCGATAAAAGGTTGATCGTTGCAAGATTGCGTGAATGCACAAGCGCTTCTTTGAGCGTAATCAAACCTTCAAAATCGTTTTCATAGTTTTTCGGTTTCCACTCTTCATCGGTTTCGCTGTTCACATAGGTACGTGAGATATCAGGAATTTCTGAAAGTGGAGAGTAGCCCCAATCCAAGGCCTTTTGATATAAGAAAGGCTTAAAGCTAGACCCCGGCTGGCGTTTGCTTTGCGTTGCACGATTAAAACTGCTTTTAGCATAATCAATGCCACCGACAAGGGCTAAAACATTGCCTGTACCATTTTCCATGACGACCATCGCACCATTAAGATCAGTGGCATTAGCATCTTTTCCCATACGAGAAACCATGCCTTTATACCCAACATTGAGCGATTCATGGGCGAGTTGTTGCATTTTAAGATCTATCGTAAGGTAAATTTTATACCCACCTTTTTTGATATCATCGTACTCAGACGCCAAGCTTTTAATCACTTCATCGACCACATAAGGGGCGCGGTTGCGTGTTAAGGTCTCATCATACACCATGGGATGTTCTAAGGTTGCTTTGGTGTATTCGCCCTCGCTGATCCAGCCAAGAGTGTAGAGACGATTAACGACTTGATTGGCTCTGCTTAAGGAGAGATCCATATGTTTGGTAGGGTCATACGAGCTAGGCGCTTTGGGAAGTCCGACTAAAATGGCGATCTCTTTGATGGTGAGCGCATCTAAATTTTTATTGAAATAACCGTGTGCTGCGGTTTTAATACCGTAATAGCCATGCCCAAAATAGACATGATTAAAGTAACGCTCTAAAATTTGCTCTTTGGTTAATGCCGCTTCCACCGTGTAGGCGAGAATTGCTTCATTGATTTTGCGCGTCAAGGTTTTTTGGCGTGTTAAAACAGTATTTTTAATCAACTGTTGCGTGATGGTACTCGCACCCTCCACCATTTTCATCGCATGAATATCTTTGACCAATGCTCTAAAAATCGCTTCGATGTTAATACCATTGTGTTCAAAAAATGAGGTATCTTCCGTGGCAACAAGCGCTTCAATAACACGTGCAGGGATATCTTTGTACGTTACATACAGCCTGTTTTCATCATCAAAAAGATTGGCAACCAGATCACCATTGCGATCGTAAATTTGTGTGGTTAATTTTGGATTATAATCAATAATTTTGTAGGCATCAAACCTAATTTGTGCGTACAAAAAGATAATTGCCAGCACCGCTGCAAATCCAAGCATAGTTAAAATTGTGATAATATATTTCACTCTCTAAAGCTCCTTTGTCTAAATCCAGACTCCAAAAGCTGCTGTGTGTACGCCTCTTTTGGAGTCTTTAAAATATCTTTTGTCAAACCCGACTCAACGATTTGTCCGTTTTTAATAATACCCACTGCCTCGCATAAATGCTCAATCGTTCCAATGTCATGCGTGACAAAAAGCAGATCAAAACCGCACTCTTTTTGAAGCGTTGCGATCAACTCCAAAACCGTGGTTTTGCTCTCTTCATCGAGTGCCGTTGTCGGCTCATCCAAAAGCAGTAATCGTGGCTCAATGCTCAAAGCCATCGCGATGATGAGGCGTTGCAACTGCCCACCGCTCAGTTCTGAGGGAAACCGGTCTAAAAAATCCACATCCAAATGGACCATTCTAAGGTACTTTTGTGCTATCTCTTGAGGTGCCATAAACTGCTTTTCAATTTTGGTGAGTGGTGAGAGCGCGGTAAAAGGATTTTGAGGCACAAAAGCGATGCTCTCTCCTCGTTTGAGCTCATAACTAGCATTGTACGACAGTGTGCTTTCTAACTCCTGCGGTAACATGCCCAAAAGGGCTTTGAGTGTCAAACTTTTTCCGCTGCCACTCTCCCCAATCAACGCGAACGATCGCTCAAACGAAAAGCTTACATGTAAAAGGGTTTTGGCTTTAGTGTGAATCACAAGCTCTTTACATGTAAAGCTCAAAATGCCCCCTTTGGAAGAAGAGAACACAACGCACGAAGCTGTTCAATACTTTCACCTAATCGAGGAATAATGCGTAAAATGGGCTTTAAAACAGTTGGTGGACGAATCGCTCCGACTAAAAATCCTTCATCAATCAGGCTTTGCTGAATGCCCAAAGCATCCGCCCCTTCGTGCAAAGGATACGAGCAGATGAGTCCATCCATTTTAACACCTAAACCTTCGTGCACAACCTTTTGGCGCGCAACAATCTCCGCTTTGAGCTTGGCTTTGTTTTTAAGAATATAGAGCAAACTTTGGTACCCAAGCGCAATATCAAACAAAGAAGGTGCTGTGGTATAAATAATCGCTTTGGCACGATTTTGTAAAAATTCTGAGATGTGTTGGGAGCATAAAATATACGCACCATAACTTCCAAGCGCTTTGCCAAGGGTTCCCATTTTGATATGATTGGCTTTGGGGGTAATGTTAAAAAGATCAAAAACACCGCGAAGATTTTCACCCACAACACCCACGCTGTGGGCTTCATCGACAATTAAAATCGCGTTGTAACGATCGGCAATGTCGAAAATATCGGGGTTTAAGAGATCACCACTCATGGAGTATATACCCTCAACGGCAATGATAATGCGGTTGTGGTTATGCGTGTTGATCAGACTTTCCAAGTGATCCGCATCGTTATGGTTAAAAAGCAACACTTCCGCATCGACGGTTTTTGAAGCGACCATGCCGCTCGCGTGATACGCTTCATCCAAGATCAGAAGATCTTTTTTGCGCGGTAACGCCTCAATAAGTGAAAAATTGGCTAAAAAACCACTCCCACACACCAATGCGGCTTCAAAACCGTTATGCTTGATCAAAAAGTCTTCAAACTCTTCATGAATGGGATGATAGCCATTGACCAAGATAGAGGCCTTGGGTGCGTGAAATTTATGCAAAGAGACTTGCGCCACAGCACGTTCAAAAAGCGTTTTATTTTGCGCAAAACCAAGGTAATCGTTTGAGCTAAAATCGGCTAAAGATTCATCGTAAAGCTTTCGGCTTCGGTAGCGATTGGCTTTGGTGATGGCTAGCAGTTCGTTTTGATACATGGCTAAAAGGATAAAAAAGGCAGGAGTTTTTCAACGCTGAGCCCCATGGCGGTACTTTCCAGTCCGACCACCTCTTTGATGTACGATTTGCAAAAGCCTTCCACCATGCACGCTCCTGCTTTTCCTCGCCACTCATCACTTTCCAAATAATCTTGCAGTGCTTTTGCCTCAAAGGGTAAAAAAAGATAGTCTGTGGTGGAAAGATCGATCAGTTCAATCGTTTTGGATTTGTAAATCATACACGTAAGAATGCTCACGGTATTGCCACTTTGCGCCTCTAAAATGCGTTTGGCATCGTCTTTGTCTTTGGCTTTACGCAAAATCTGCCCATTAGCTGTGACCACCGTATCGGCGCATAAAACGGGCATTTCCAAGTCGTACGTTTCAAGATAACTTTGCATCTTTCCTTTGGTCGCATGGTAGACAAAATGTGCAGGATCGGCGATGCGAAGGCTCTCCTCATCAAATCCAGCATCTCGTTGAATGAACGGAACGCCAAACTTGCTCAGCAGTTCCGCGCGGGTGATTGAAGAGGAGCCAAGCACGATCGTTTGCATCTTAATAGCCTCGTAAAATAACGCCAAAATAGACCGAGATAATGGCTAAAAGCAGATTGAGAGGGATGAGATACTTCACCATCAAGATCACATTTTCCTCGACTTCGATGTAATTCTCTTCATCTAACCCTTTTTTGGCTTTAAGGTATTTGAAGTACATGTAAATAAAGTTAAAGGCGATAAACGTCCACAGAGCCTCTTTGGTATGCACCATCACGTAGGTGGTCGGATTGCCTGCTTTAAAGCCAAGCCCGATGTGCATAAACACCGATGTTACGACGATAAGCAACAACACAGGCACCAAAAAGAGAATGTAACGGCGCATCATTTTAATGCAGCTATTAAATTTGATCTTCTCATCAGGAACATCTTCTTCCACAGGCTGAATCACAAAACGCATAACGAACATACTCCCAATCAGCAGTGCTGAACTGATTACATGCAGAAAAACGATGATTCGGCTAAAGTCCCCAAAGATCTCAATGAAAAAATCGCGCATCCTTTAGCCTTGAAGAACTGATTTTGCATATGCAAGGGCTGCTGATTTTGCCTCTTCGATTTTAGAAGCATCTTTGCCGCCTGCTTGGGCGAAGTCATCGCGTCCGCCACCGCCGCCACCAACGATCGGTGCGATCTCTTTGATCCAAGCACCCGCTTTAATCGCGGCATTTTTCACACCCGCTGCGATCATCACTTTGTCCTCTTTGACTTGCAGTAAAAGAACGGCAACAGAGTTTTTTTCATTTTTAAGATCATCGATGCGCGCCTTAATATCGCCTGCACCCAACACATCTACAATGAGTTCAACACCGTTTACATGTAAAGATTCTACCGACTTTCCAGCATTCGCATTTAAAGATTCCACTTCGGTTTTAAGGGTTTTGATCTCTTCTTTGAGACGGTTGATGCCGATGAGTGGCTCTTTGTGTTTCACACTCTCTTTGATCGCTTCCAGTTCGCTTCTCAAACCTTGCGCGTAAGCAAGAGCCGCACTGCCACAAATCGCTTCGATACGTCTGACACCGGCACTCACGCCACTCTCTTTTTGGATAAAAAAGCTTCCGATATTGGCTGTGTTACTCACATGCGTTCCACCGCACAGCTCAACGCTCGCGTCGCCAAAGCTGACCACACGCACTTCAGCGCCATATTTCTCGCCAAAAAGTGCCATTGCGCCACTGTTTTTAGCCTCTTCCACATTCATCAGTTTGGTTTGCCCCACAACGCCACTCGCGATGACGCTGTTCACAAACGCTTCAACCTGAGTGATCTCTTCAAAACTGAGCGCTTTGGGATGTGAAAAGTCAAAACGAAGACGATCTTTTTCCACCAAACTGCCCGCTTGACTGACATGCTCCCCAAGCACTTTGCGAAGTGCGCTGTGAAGCAGGTGGGTTGCACTGTGATGTTTTTCGATCTCTTGGCGTGAAAGATCCACACTGAGGTTTACCTCATCGTTTACATGTAAAGGTTTTTCGAGTTCTACGAGTGAAAGGTTAAGGTCAAAAAATTTCTTCGTATCGAGTACTTTTCCATACCCTTCGATGAGACCTTCATCGCCACTTTGCCCACCGCTCATCGCGTAAAATGGGGTTTGTTCAAACATGACCCAGCCATTTTCATCTAAGCTTTGAACCTCTTTGAAGTTATCATCTAAGAGTGCTAACACTTTGGTTTTCGCCTCTTTTTGGGTGTAACCGACAAAGGTATTGAGACCAAATTTTTCAAGAAGCGGTTTAAACTCACCCTGCGTTGCTTTATCGCCACTGCCTTTCCATGAAGCTTTGGAACGTGCTTTTTGCTCCGCCATCAAAGCTTCAAACTCTGCTTCATTGACGTTTAATCCTTTTTCACGAAGCATATCCGCTGTGAGATCAAGAGGGAAACCGTAGGTGTCATAGAGTTTAAAGGCTACTTCACCACTGAACATCGTTTTCGTGTTCGGAAGCTCTTTTTCAAAGAGTTCAAGTCCTGAAGCGATGGTCGTAAAGAAGCTCTCTTCTTCGTTTTTGATCTGCTCAGCGATGACCTCTTTTTTAGCGACAAGGTACGGGTACTGTTTGCCCATAAGCGCACATAAGGTATCTAAAAGTTTGTACATAAATGGCTCACGAAGTCCTAGCAAATAACCATGTCTAACCGCACGTCTTAGGATGCGTCTTAGCACATACCCACGCCCCACGCGACCAAAGGTGGTTCCTTGTGCTACAAGAAAAGAGACAGCGCGAATGTGATCGGCGATAACGCGGTAACTTGCTCCCGTTTTATACGCATAAGGCTTCCCGCAAAGCTCAGCAACTTTGTCGGTTAAAGGAATAAAGAGTGAAGAGTCATAGTTACTAAAAACGCCTTCTTTCACCGCGGTCACACGCTCTAAACCCATACCCGTATCGATGGAAGGTTTGGGAAGTGGATGAAGCACACCTGCCTTATCACGCTCATACTGCATAAACACAAGGTTCCAAATCTCTAAGAAACGATCGCCGTCTCCTCCCATGTAATCCTCAGGAGTGTTAAAATTCTCAGCCCCTTGATCGATGAAGATTTCGCTACAAGGGCCACAAGGTCCTGTGTCACCCATTTGCCAGAAGTTGTCTTTGTCTCCAAAACGCATAATACGACTCGCATCGATGTGTTTTTTCCAAATCGCTTCAGCCTCATCATCGCTCTCATGAACGGTCACCCAGAGTTTTTCTTTGGGAAGCTTTAAAACTTCTGTGACAAATTCCCACGCATGAGAGATGGCATCTTCTTTAAAATAATCGCCAAAAGAGAAGTTTCCAAGCATTTCAAAAAAAGTATGATGGCGCGCTGTGTAGCCGACGTTATCAAGGTCATTGTGTTTACCACCAGCTCTGATACATGTTTGACAGGTTGTCGCACGTGGAGGGTTCGGACGAGGCACTTCGCCTGTAAAAACACTCTTAAAAGGAACCATGCCTGCATTGGTAAACAAAAGCGTCGCGTCATCGGGCACAAGAGGAGAACTCTCGATAATCTTGTGACCTTTTTGTTCAAAAAACTTTAAAAACTCAGCTCTAACATCCATACTATTGTCCTAGTTTTATTATAAAAATTTATCTATTTTAACGAAAAAACCTAAAGGTTATTATTAAAGCCCCTGAAAACCGTACGAAAGGAGATCTACAACGTACATTTTTCATTCAGACGATATCCCACAATCCACCAACCCAAAACCGCGATGATGGCACCTAAAAAGCCATTGAATGTCAGAAGGCAGAAAAGCCCCATAATCATCGCTAACATACCCATCACATAGCTTCCAGAGAGCACACTAAAGATAGCAATAACGATACCTGAAAGCCCTACATAATTGAGGTAAATCACTTTGCCTAGAAGCGTTCTAAATTGACAAATAGGCAGCATCGGTTCAGCAGCACACACCGCCACCCACGACTCTTTAACATACACACCCTCTTTCATTGCGACAATAGCAGCTGCCGCTACAAGCAAAATCAGAAGTGTTCTAAAAAGACCGCACAATTTCGAGGTGGAAAGCCATAACGTTGAGCCTAAAACCATCACCAAAATAACCCAATTTAGCGCAAAATCATTACGTGCGCTCTCTTGAACCAAGACCGCTAAGGCGCTCAGGAACAAGATCAACCCACTGGCTTTTTCCATCAAACCATTGAGCTCTTTTCGCTCGGTTGAAAAGTAAATGACCGCATACACCACAGCGATGATGCCTAGCGTTCCGAGCTCAAAATTCAGATACCGTCCATCAAACGCTAAGGAGAGTGCCATCACAAGTACGATGCTCACACTGAGCAGATGCAAAACATCTTCCCAAAACGTCTCGCCTTTGGGTTCGCTGAGCGTTATCACACTGATAAAACGCGCCATCGAACCTCGCATCGTAATCTCTTCGGCGATGAGAAAACGCACCAGTTTAAGCCACAGTAAAAAAGCGACACAGAGGCATAAAATCGCCCATGCCTCTTCCAAATTATTGCGCGAAACGATCCAATACGCATTGGCTTGCCACGTAAGCGCCACCGAGCCACCAAAGAGTGTTGCAAACCAATACGGCGCTTTTTTGCACGAACATGTTGGCACGCCCCAAAGCCAGATCAACCCCACAAGACTGAGCACACAACTGCTGATGAAAAGCCACAGCGCATTGGGAAAGTTAGAGACAAAACCATGTAAAATGTGCTTATCGGCACGATCGGCATCAAACAGACCCCAAAAACCGCCCACAGCACCTTCGCTCATACGCTTCCACGGTTGGTCAAACGCTTCGATAAAGTTGTACTTCCAGCCGCTCTCTTCTGCCATTTTGACAAACCCACGCGTGAAGATCGCTTGATTGACCGCACTGGGGTACGCACCTTCTCTCATACGCCCTTCACTTGGCCAACCAGTTTCGCCGATAACGATTTCTTTGTCGGGGATTTTTTGTTGCATCAATTCACGAATATTCTTTACATGTAAAAGGGCTTTCCCCACGCTGATGGGCGTATCTTCCCAGTACGGCAAGATGTG
>DBTO01000103.1:0-483 GCA_002307095.1 Sulfurospirillum sp. UBA1314 | reverse complement strand
AGTACGGCAAGATGTGAATCGTCACACGATCGACCGCAGGGGCAACCTCAGGATGCTTGTTCCAAAACTCCCACACATCGGCATACGTGACGATCATATCGGGCAAGGCCTGTTTGACTTCGTTGATGTAACCGACCAACTGCCCTGCACTCACATCGCGTCGCAACAGCGCTTCGTTACCGACCACAACGGTTTCGACGATGTCTTTGTTCTCTTTAGCCAAACGAATCGTCGTGTCGATCTCTTTTTGTGTTAATTTGACATCATTGCTCACCCACGCACCCAACCACAGTTTCAGCCCATGTTTGCGCGCAATTTCAGGTAATTCTTCCAGTCCAACGCTCGAATATGAGCGAATACAACTCGTAATCGTCGCCAAATGCGCCAAGTCTTTGTCCATCTGCTCGGGTGAGGGTCGAAACCCTTTGGGAATATCCAGTGGCGATTCATCTTTGCCAAAAGGGGCATACGAGAGGCATTGCA
>DBTO01000262.1 GCA_002307095.1 Sulfurospirillum sp. UBA1314 | reverse complement strand
TGATGAATCTTGTAATTGTCTCTTTATTAGGATTTGTACTGATGATCCCCAATCAAGCAAGGTTAACATTTCCCGTAGAAAAGGTGTGTCCTCTTAAAAAGTAAAAAGGGCTCACGCCTTTTTTACACCGTAACGTCTAAAGTGTTATCTGCTCAAACGTATCGTTTTTATGATTGAAAAGGTACGCTTCCATCTCGTTTTCACCCACTTGGAACATCATCTTACATGTAAGAAATCCTGACTTTTTCAGCCCTTTTTCAACCACTTCTAAGATAAATGCACGCGTACTAAACAGATGTGTCGTTGTTTCCCCCTCATAAGCAAATTCTTCTTCAGCAATGGGTGTAATTCCCTCTTTTTTGAGGTGTTTTTCAAACACTACTTTCTCTTTTAACCCTTCAACATCCACAATGAGCAAAACCTTCATTTACATCCCTACTTTTTCTAAATGTGCCAAAAATTCATCGGCATTTTTAAATCCTGCTAAACGAAACTCACTCACCTCTTTGCCCTCTTTGAAAAACAAAATAGCAGGAGGGCCGTAAATCGTAAAGGCTTTTTGCAACGCCTTATCGTCATCGCTATTTTTGGTCACATCGGCTTTTAAAAGTGTAAATTTTTCAAGCTTAGCTTTGACCCTGGGATCGCTAAAGGTAAACTGCTCAAACTCAACACAGTTCACGCACCAGTCGGCATAAAAGTCCAATATCACAGGTTTTTGGGTATTTTTGAGCGCCAGATTGAGCTCTTCAATCGTTTTGATCTTTGTAAACAGTGTCGAAGAAGTGGAGACACTGACACCCTCTTTAGCCGTAAACTTCTCAAAAGGCGCTAAAGGATTGGTAGCACCGCTTAAAAAGCCAACCAAAAGTGCCACACCATACACAAGCGCCATAAATAAAATACTTTTGAGCACTTTTTGCCACCCTTTGGTCTGCTCGTTAAAAGATTCTAATGCACCAAAATAGATCGAACTGCTGATGATTAGCACCGCCCACAAGGACATGCTCACAAAAGCTGGGATGATGCGCGAGAGCATCCAAATCGCAACGCCAAGAAGCATCATGCCAAAAAATGCGGTGATATTTTGCATCCAAACACCAGGACGAGGCATATAACGCCCCGCCGTTGTGCCAATAAGCAGCAGCGGAACGCCCATGCCAAGACTCATCACAAACAGTGCGCTTCCGCCCAAAAGAGCATCGCCGCTTTGACCAATGTAAATGAGTGCACCTGCCAGTGGAGCTGCGACACAAGGACCTACGATCAATGCCGATAAGAAGCCCATCACCGCAATACCAAAGATACCTTGGGTTTGGGCTTCCCCTGTTTTTTTATTAACCCTATTTTGAATAAAACTTGGCATCTTAATCTCATAAAAACCAAACATTGAGAAGGCCAAAATCACAAAGAGAGCACTAAAAATTCCAATGATCCAAGGATTTTGCATCGATGCTTGCAAATTTGCACCAAACAGTGCCGCTAGAACCCCTGCGATGGTGTACGCCAAGGACATTGCAAACACATAGACCAAAGAGAGCCAAAACCCTTTTTTAGCATTCATGGAGACGCTGGGTTGTGAGACGATGATGGAAGAGAGGATGGGAATCATCGGAAAAACACAGGGCGTTAAAGAGAGCAAGAGTCCAAAACCAAAAAAGCTCAGCAACACCAACACAACATCACCACTGATAAAGCTTTGAGCAATCACATCTTGTTCTGAAAAGGGCGTGGCACTGCCGCCTTTGAGTTTAAACGTAAATTCTTTGGTGATGGGTTGATAGCAAATACCCATCTCAGAACAGCCTTGGTACGAAAGACTGAGGGTAAAGCTACCTTTTTTCACCTCGTTTACAAGTAAACTTTGGGGTATAAAAAGCTCAAAAGATTTACGCTGGGTTAGTGTATCGTGAAAATACTCTGCTTTGGGACGCTCAATCCATTGTGTTATATCAAGCGTTTTAGGTTTAGTCAGCGCTAAGCTAATTTTGTCATCGTAAAGATAAATTTTCTCACCTAACATAACGTTGATCATCACACCTTGCGTGCTGTGGGTAGTTGTGACATTAAAAGCCTCTTCAGGCGTTAAGAGTTTGGGCTTTTCAACAGCAAAAAGTGAGACCACAAGGAGAAAAAACAGAGAAAAAAAGCGTATCATATGTTGCACAAAATCACCTTTGGTAAAATTTTTCTTTATTGTAGCAAAGAAGCCTAAATGTTTTTTAAATTAAAACGATTTTTAGAGTATGATGTGTTTACATGTAAAAGTAGGAGCAAGCCGTGGGCAAAAAGAAAAAAGAGAAGGTTGTTTTTCAAAATGAGGAGCTTGTGGTAGCCAAAGAAAAAGACGATAAAGTCCAAGTTTGGGTTAAAAAAAGTGAACTTAAGTATGAAAAAGATCTCAAAAGACTTCAAATTGAGCTTCTGAAATTTCAAAATCACGTGAAAGATAAAGGGCTCAAAGTGCTCATTCTCATCGAAGGACGTGACGCTGCAGGCAAAGGTGGAACGATCAAGCGTATTACAGAGCATTTAAATCCCAGAGGTGCGCGCATTGTAGCGCTTTCCAAACCTTCCGATACCGAACGTTCCCAGTGGTATTTTCAGCGTTACACGGGACATTTGCCTTCCGCTGGAGAGATCGTCCTTTTCGATCGATCGTGGTATAACCGAGCAGGTGTAGAACCAGTGATGGGCTTTTGTAGCCAAGAAGAACACAAAGAGTTTCTGCGAGAAGTGCCAAAATTTGAAACGATGTTGGTCAATTCGGGCATCATTTTGTTTAAATTTTATTTTTCTGTGGGGAAAGAAGAGCAAGCCAAACGCTTTCATGAGCGCAAAATTGACCCACTCAAACAATTCAAACTCTCCCCAGTCGATGAAAAATCGCAAGAGCTGTGGGATCAATACACCGTCGCAAAATACTCAATGCTTTTAGCATCGAACAACCCGAAATGTCCGTGGATGATTATTCTCTCAGACGATAAGAAAAAAGCGCGTATTAACACCATTAGGCATATTTTAAAAAATGTCGATTATCCCGATAAAATCAAGAAAAAACAGCTGAAAACATCCGATGAGATCGTGCGTAGTGGAAAACAAGAGATCGAAATTATGGAGAAAAGCTTACCGAATGAAAATCTTTCACACTTAAACGGATAAGCGTTACATGTAAGAAGGTGACCTAGCCAAATGGCTAGGTCATGAAACGTTTTTTACTCGACTTCAGCGTCGATGACATCGTCATCTTTTTTAGCTTTTGGTTTTTCACCGCCAGCAGCCCCCGCTTCGCCTTGATCTTTTTTGTACATCGCTTCTGCAAGTTTATGGCTCGCTTCGCTCAAAGATTTGACTTTCGCATCAATCTCTTCTTTGGTCGCACTCTCATTTGCCAATGTATCTTTAAGCGCTTTGAGTTCTGCTTCGATTTTTGCTTTCTCTTCAGCACTGATGGCATCGCCCATTTCACCTAACGATTTTTCTGTTTGGTGCGCCAGTGCATCGGCTTGATTTCTAGCATCAACAGCATCTTTACGTTTTTTGTCTTCTTCTTTGTGAAGCTCCGCATCTTTCACCATTTTCTCGATCTCAGCATCATCAAGCCCTGAACTACCAGAGATTTTGATCTCTTGAACTTTACCGGTTGCTTTATCTTTTGCAGATACTGTCAAGATACCGTTCGCATCGATGTCAAACGCAACTTCGATTTGTGGAACACCTCTTGGAGCTGGTGGGATGCTCTCAAGATTAAATTGACCAAGAGACTTATTATCTCTAGCAAACTCACGCTCACCTTGTAAGGCATGAATGGTAACCGCTGGTTGGTTATCTTCCGCTGTTGAGAACACTTGAGATTTTTTAACAGGAATCGTTGTACCTTTCTCAATAAGCTTCGTCATAACGCCACCCAAAGTCTCGATACCAAGGCTTAATGGAGTAACATCTAAAAGAAGAATATCTTTTACATCGCCCTTAATAACGGCACCTTGAATTGCCGCACCAATCGCTACAACTTCATCAGGGTTTACTGATTTGTTCAGCTCTTTCTCGAAAAATTCTTTTACTTTTTGTTGAACCAAAGGAACACGCGTTGATCCACCGACCATAACGATCTCTTTGATCTCACCTTTTTTAAGGTCAGAATCATTGACAACTTCTTTGATTTTCTTGATGGTAAGTGCTACTAAATCCTCGATCATTGACTCAAATTTTGCACGGGTTAGTTTTTTAACCAAGTGTTTAGGACCTGTTGCATCTGCCGTGATAAACGGTAAGTTTACCTCTGTCTCATTGGAAGATGAGAGCTCTTTTTTCGCATTTTCAGCCGCTTCTTTAAGACGTTGAAGTGCCATCACATCTGATTTGAGGTCAATGCCATTGTCATTTTTAAACTCAGCGACCAACCAGTCAATCAATCTATTATCGAAGTCATCACCACCTAAGAAAGCGTCACCACCGGTTGCTAAAACTTCAACAACATTGTCACCCGTTTCGAGAACAGTAACGTCAAATGTTCCACCACCCAAGTCATAAACAACGATTTTTTCAGCCTCTTTTTTATCCAAACCGTAAGAGAGTGCGGCAGCCGTTGGTTCGTTGATGATACGAAGAACGTTTAGTCCTGCAATCGTGCCAGCCTCTTTTGTTGCTTTTCTTTGGCTATCATTAAAGTACGCAGGAACCGTAATAACCGCGTCCGTTACCTCTTCACCTAGATACGCTTCGGCATCTTCTTTCAGTTTCATCAACACTTTTGCGCTGATCTCTTGTGGTGTATAAACTTTACCATCGATTTCAATCGCGCAGGCACCATTTCGATCCACAACCGCATACGGAAGACGTTTTTTAGCTTCGTTTGCTTTATCTTCATTACTCATAAGACCCATAATTCTTTTAATTGAGTAGATCGTTCTTTTAGGGTTGGTAACTGCTTGACGTTTTGCAGTATCACCGACTAAAACTTCTTCTTTATCGGTAAATGCAACCACAGAAGGTGTTGTGTTTTTACCCTCTTTATTGGGTATGACTTTACTCTCACCGCGCTCATAGACAGAAACACATGAGTTTGTTGTTCCAAGATCAATTCCTATAACTTTTCCCATTTTTTATCCTTTTACTTTAATTTATTTTACGATACTGACCATTGCTGGTCTTAAAATACGATCTTTGATTTTGTAGCCTTTTTGGAAAACTTGCAAAATCTCACCTGAACCTTTTTCATCGCTCTCTAATTGCATCACCGCTTCATGGAAGTTCGGATCAAAGGTGCCTTCAATGCTCACAAGTTCAACCCCATGTTTTTCAAATGCTTTTCGAAATTGCTCTATGGTTAACCCTAAGCCCTCTTTGACTTTTTCTAAAAGTTCTCCACTTTCAATCTCCGTGTTACTTCCTGCTAAAATTGCCATCTCTAAAGAGTCAATGACAGGCAAAAGATCGCGTGCAAAGACTTCGTGTGCATACGAAATGGCTTGCATTTTCTCTTTTTCCAAACGTCGTTTCATATTGTCAAAATCAGCGTTAGCTCGCAAATACCGATCTTCAAGTTCAGCCACTTTGGATTGAAGCTCCTCAAGTTCGCTTTTTTGCTCGCACTCACACGCTAACTCTTCATCATTTTCAGAACACTCAGGAACTATCTCTG
>DBTO01000091.1:5746-7945 GCA_002307095.1 Sulfurospirillum sp. UBA1314 | reverse complement strand
GGCGATTAACAAACACAACTACTTTTTTGCGCATCAGAACACGTTGCAAAACGATGGCGTGATTGAATTTGAAAACAATGTCACGTATCACAAAGGAAAATCGATTCTTTACAAAGAGGGTGTTGCCCTCAATCTTACGGGCAATGAAACCAAACTTTTGGAAATTTTAAGCGATTACCCCAAAGAGGCGGTTTCGTTTGAGCGCCTGAGCAGTTACATCTGGAGGGAGAGTTTGTATGATGTGGGGCGTCTGCGCACATTGGTCTATCGTTTGAAACAAAAAGTAGGGTTTACCATCGTTGAGAGCGTGTTTGAAACGGGTTATCGCCTCAAAGTTTGCTAATTATGGCACGGTTTAAAACCATTCCTGTGAGCCTCAAAGTGGGCATCGCTTTTTTACTCATCGGGCTTTTTCTTTTATCGATGATTTTCATGCTCTTTATTCCCAATATTCAACACGAACAGTACCAAAAAGCGCTCTCTCAAACCGATCAGATTGTGCGTTTGACCAAGCATCAGATTCTTTTGGTGGTTGATTATTTTAGAGAGTATCGGACGTTTGAAAAAGATAAATCCAAACGGGAGATCGAAAACGCGCTTGAGAAGATGAATATGCACGCAACCATCGATGAAGCGTACCATCTTGAAGCATTGAAGAAGGATTTAGAGGCGTTACATGTAAGGTTTAATTGCAGTATAACTTTAGTGAAAAACGGTGAAAACGAGCTTTTTTTACCCCATGAAACGGTCAAAAGAGCATTTGATTTTACACCTCTTTCTTTCAATACGTGGGAAACCGTTGACGATACCAAAGGCATGTGTCAAAACAGCAGTTACGCGCTTTATAAAACTACTATCAAAGCGCATGAGATTCAGCTAAGCTGCAATACGGTGTTTGAAGAGGGGTATAAAGACATCGAAAAAGATGTCAAAAAAGTCGTTCAAGACGGCTTTTCGTTGAGCGAGCATCTGCACAAAGGCAAGGTGTATCTGATGTGGATTAATGCGCATCTGAGTGAAGAAGAGCGCAATGAACGCATGGATAGCCTTGAAAATGTGAACAATCAAAACTACTGCATCAGCAAAATTTCCAATGTCCGCCTACCTCCAACGGGCGCTTTACATGTAAAGGATCTTTTGGATGTGAATGGCACGACCATGCTTGCCCATACGCTGGACAATCAGCCGACACTGAGCTGGATCAGCAACATCTACACCAACGATAAAGAGGCGTTTGTCTTCGTTTTAAGTGCCTACGAGAAGGACTTTCAAGAGGAGGTGCAAACGCCGGTGATGAAACTGGTGCTTATCTCCATCGCCGCTCTTTTGGTCTCCATTGTGTTGGGATTTTTGCTGTTTCGCAAATGGATTCATACGATTGAGATTTTATCGTACACGGCACGAAAGATCTGTTTGGGGCAGTTTAACCTTCGAAGCCATATCAAAGGCAACGATGACATCGGCATCTTGGGGGAGGCGTTTGATTCGATGTTGGACAGCATCGAGGACAATCTTAAGCATCTTGATCACAAGGTGCAAGAGCGAACGCATGAATTGGAAGCGTCCTTAAACATCAAAGAGACCCTTTTAAAAGAGATTCACCATCGGGTGAAAAATAACCTTGCTTTGACGATTAATTTCATTAAACTGCAACGTTTCAAGATCGATAATGCGCAGATTCAAGCCGTGCTTGGTGACATTGAAAACAGGATTTACACGATGGCACTGCTGCATACGAAGCTGTACGAATCGGAAAATCTAGACTCCATTGATCTTCAAAAATACATCGAAGAGCTGGTGGCTGACATCGCGCAGAGCTATAAAATCTCGGAGAAAATCCGTTTACATGTAAACGTAGAACAGCGGTTTTTAAATATCGATTATGCACTTCCGTGCGGACTTTTGATCAACGAATGTGTGACCAATGCGATCAAGCACGCCTTTGATGAAAAGGGAGGGGAAATTCAAATCAGCTTTACATATAAAGCTGAGACGTGTACGTTAATGATTTGCGATAACGGTAAAGGGTTACCGACATCGATGCCTCCATTAGCGACGCTCAAGACGTTAGGATTGCAGTTGATTCATACGATTGTCACCAAACAGCTTGGGGGGAGCATTGATCAGAGCAATGAGAATGGACTAACATGGATAATGACGTTTAAATGTCCTTATTAAATGAAAACAACTATCAATGTT
>DBTO01000091.1:2923-5483 GCA_002307095.1 Sulfurospirillum sp. UBA1314 | reverse complement strand
ATGTTATTCGCTTTTAAGTGAAGTTCATCTATGATAAGTGGATTAAAACCGAGGGATATTGATGTATTTAAATGAGCTGAAAAAAGGGCAGAAGTGCACGTTGGTGAAGATTCACACGAACGGAAAACTAAGGCAAAAGCTTTTGGATATGGGATTTATTGTGGGAGCGGACATCGAAGTGGTGCGCGAAGCACCGTTGTATGATCCGATGGAGCTTCGCATTCATAACTATCTTATCAGTCTACGCCGCACGGAAGCTGGGATGTTGGAGGTAGAAGCCGTATGATCAAAGTCGTCTTAGCTGGTCAGCCCAACTGTGGCAAATCGACCATTTTTAACCTAGTGAGCGGTATTCACCAACACATCGCCAACTATCCGGGCGTCACGGTCGATAAAAAGATCGGACGGTTTAACTACCACGGTGAAAAGATCGAGATGGTGGATTTGCCCGGAACCTACTCGTTTAGCTCCTATTCGCTGGAAGAGCGCGTGGCGAAGCAGTTTATTTACGACGAAACGCCCGATGTCATTTTGAACATCGTGGACGCGTCCAACCTCAAACGCAATCTCTACCTCACCTTTCAGCTTTTAGAGATCGGCATCCCCGTGGTGGTCGTGCTCAATATGATGGACGTTGCCACACGAAGGGGCATTGAGATCGATCCTGAAAAGATGCAAGCACTGTTGGGCTGTCCTGTCGTGTGCGCGAGTGGCTCTAAAGGCGAGGGTGGTGAAGGGATCATGCTAGCACTGCTTGAGACGTATCACGCCAAAGCGCAGTACGTTCCATTTCGAATGGATTATGACAGCTTGGAGCCGTTTATCCAAGAGATTCAAAACACGATTGTGCCCAAAGAGAGTGCGCTCAATCAGCGTTGGCTTGCTATCAAAGTGCTTGAAAATGATGAGACGATTCTCGAAAAGCTCTCTGTTACCGAAGAGCAAAGAGCGGACATTGATGCGTGTGAAGCGCGGTTTGACTCTCTCTCAGGCAAAGACAGTGCCGCCTTTTTTGCACTTCATCGCTACGAGGCAGGGGGTCTCATCTTTCATCAATGTGCAAACGTGAGCAAACTCCAAGGCGAAACGCTCAGCGATAAAGTCGATCATCTCATTCTCAATCGTTGGTTGGCGTTTCCTATCTTGCTTTTGATTATGTTTTTGGTTTATGAGCTCTCCATTGTGGGCGGCTATAAACTGACCGATTATACGTGGCCCCTCTTGGCGGCGTTTAAAAATTTTGTGATTGAGAGTGTGCCCTCACCCGATCTCATTTATGTGCCACTTTTTACCGACCTTGCGATCTGGATGGTCAACAGTGCCAATGCGCTGATGAACTATATTCCCGTCTTTTTCATCTTGTTTGCGATGATCGCCATTATGGAAGATGTGGGCTATATGCCGCGTTTGGCGTTTATCTTAGATCGCGCCTTTAAAAAATTTGGTCTGCACGGGCAGTCCACGCTTCCCTTAGTGCTTGGGGGTGCGATGGTCGGTGGGTGCGCGGTTCCGGGTGTTATGTCAACCAAAGGCATTGCCGATGAGCGAGCACGCATGGCGACCATTTTGGCGGTGCCGTACATGAATTGCTTAGCCAAAGTGCCGTTTTACACGCTCATTTTGGGAAGTTTTTTCAAAGAAGAGATGGGGCTGATGATGTTTTACATCTCGACAGTGACCCTTTTTGTCGCCCTGATCGTCTCCAAATTGCTTACCAGTACAGTGCTTCGAACCAAAGAGACGGCTCCTTTTGTGATGGAGTTGCCGCCGTACCATTTGCCGACCTTTAAAGGGGTGATCCTCAAAGCGGCGCAACGGGTGTGGGTGTACATCAAAAAAGTTGTAAGTATCGTGCTTGCCGTGGCGATTATTTTATTTGCGTTGTTGCAATTCCCGGGATTAAGCGAAACGTCCAAAGAGGCGTTTGAACTCAAACTCACCGATGCGCTCAGCCGCTTTGATGCGACCGCGAAAACAACAGCGTATTATGAAATCGTGGACAGTCGTGAGAAGGTCTCAGCCCTTTTGAACGCGTACGACAGCTACAAAGCCAAACGTATGCTCTCCTCAAGCAGTGAGTCGGCGCAAAAGGTCGATGAGGCGTTTGCACGGAAGCTTGAAAAAGGGTTTGTGCTGTTAAAACCCGGCAAAGATGCGGAAGCCAAAAGCATCAACACCGCCCTTGTGCAACTCTCCAATGCGCGCAAAGAGATCTTACGCAGTATGAAAAACGAGAAAATTGAGAACAGTTTTTTAGGGATGGTGGGGCGTTCGATGGAGCCTTTGACCCAATTTGCAGGGTTTGATTGGAAGATCAACGTGGCATTTTTAAGCTCATTTGCTGCGCGTGAGAGTGCGGTTGCGACACTTGGATCACTGTACGAAAACAACAAAGCCGATTCTATGCGTGCCGAAGAGGCGATGTATGCTAACAGCGGTTATACGCCTTTGCATGCCGTGGCGATCTTGATTTTTATGATTTTAACGCCACCGTGCATTGCGACGATGATCGTGGTGAAGATGCAGTTTAACAGTTACAAATGGATGCTGTTTGCGATCT
>DBTO01000091.1:0-2680 GCA_002307095.1 Sulfurospirillum sp. UBA1314 | reverse complement strand
AATGGATGCTGTTTGCGATCTTCTTCCCCATCGGTCTTGGCATATTCTTTTCGACCTTTATCTTTAGCTTTGGCAGCGTTGCAGGTTGGAGTGGGGTGGAGGCGATGAGCTATTTTTACGCCTTTATTGTTTTGAGTGCCCTAATTTTAGGGCTGTTACCCCAACGTGATCGCGCGTGGACGGGTGGATTTAAGCGAAAACCTTGAGCAAATAGAAAAGGAGAGAGCATGTTAGACGATGTTTTATTGGTGGCGATTAGTTTAGGAGCGCTCTATTACCTCTACCGAAAATTGGTAAAAAACAGAGGATGCGGATGCGGTAAAAACAGTTGTGGTGAAAGAAAATAGCCTCATGAAGAGGCTTCGCTCAATGACTAAGCCTCTTGCGTAAAGCGGATCGCAAAGTGTGCTCCGCCTGAATTTTCATAGCTCAGTTTGCCTTGAAGTTGTTGGCACGCGATGCCTTCGATCAACTGCATTCCAAGCCCTTGTGCCCTTTCAAGTGCAAAATTCTTTGGCAATCCTTTACCCGTGTCGCTGATGCTTAGGGTGCATTCACGTTCTTTACATGTAAAGTCAATGTTGATCTCTCCACCGTTTGCATCAAAGGCGTGTTTGATCGCGTTGGTGACGCATTCATTGATCAAAAGACCGCAGGCGAGGGCTTGTTCGATGCCAAGAAAGACCGGTTCAATGTTTACATGTAAACCAATCTTTTTCTCCTCCGTCGCATACGTTTGGCGCATGTTTTCGACCAAACCACTCACATAGACATCAAACGCGATCTCTTTGAGACTCGTGGACTGGTAGAGTTGGCGGTGCAAGAGTTCAATCGCGTAGATGCGTTCTTGCAAGTCGAGCAGTAGCGTTTGCGACTCTTTGCTTTGGGCTTGATTTTCCTTGAGTTGCATAAGAGCAATGATGATGGAGAGGTTGTTTTTCACACGGTGGTGAATCTCTTTTAAGAGCACCTCTTTCTCTTTGAGAAGCGCTTCAAGCTCCAAGGTACGCGTCGCTACTTTGGCGTCCAGTGTTTGGATGTTCTCCTCCAAGGAATCGAGCATCGCATCAAACGTTTCCGCTAAAAGCCCGATGTCATCATCACCTGTGATGCGACTTCGCTCTTTGAGGTTGCCATTTTTGATCGTTTTAGCAACACAAAGCAGTCGGTCGATCTTACATGTAAAGCCTCGAAAAAGCAACCAGCCCAACCCAAACGCCGAAAAGAGGGCGATAAGAATGGCAGGCAGAAACTTCACGATGATCGGATCAAGATCACTGTAAATCTCCTCTTCGTAGAGGCTCGCAGCGAGCACAAAGGGGTATTCGCGACTGCCTTTGAAGTAGCGCACCCACGTAAGGGCAGGGTAAAGTTTTCCTGAGGGGTCATCCACTTTGGGCAAGAGATGGTGTATCGGCTTCCCTTCGTGCGCGGCTTTGAGATAGTCCGAGCTTTTAAGCGTTCCCGTAAGCGGCTGATCGGTCGGAGAAGATTCACTGACGCAACAGGTGGTGTTGTAGTTTTTGGCTTCTGCCTCGTGGCTTTTACGAAAGGTGGCATTGTGGTCACAGGGTTTTTCACTGCCATCGACCCACATCATGTAGGCAAAGCCAGCACTTTGATTTTTGAGGTTTTGAAAACTCTGTTTGAGCATGGAACCGATGGTGGTCTCAAATTCGCTGCGGCTTTTCAAAAACTCCTGTGTATGGCAAAAAAGCGCTATCTCAAACTCACTGTGAGGGATTTTTTTGACAAAAAGATACTCTTTATCGCCGGCAGGACAGATGTTGATCTTTTGCGTTTTATCGTGCACATTCCACTGCTCGTAAAGCGGTGTTTGCGTGGCAAAAAAGATGGATGTCGGCTCTAAACTGTGTTTCGTGCTGTAAAGAGAACGATCATTTTGCCTCAAAACAGCGTTACATGTAAAGTCTGAAAAGTGCTGATCTAAGAGTGCCATGAGCGTGGTTTGCTCTTTGTTGGGCGCTTCTTTGTAGGCATCCAAAAGTGCGTGCAGTCTGTTGTGCATCTGCAAATTCATCTTCTCCCAGTACGAAGCGTTGTAAAGCGTGTTGACATGAATGGTCAGAAGCACTTGCTGCTCCATGTTGGTGAGCAAGCGATCAATTGTATCGGTTTCACTCTTTAGGCGCTCATTTTGCCATGTAGGAATCACAATCGCCATCATGAGTGTGAGGATGCAGAGCACAATCGCACTAAAGCTGAGGGCAAATTTAGAGGAGAGTGAAAGGGCGCGAAACGCACTAAACATTGAGACGATACCCTGCTTCAAAGACATTTTCCAAAAGACTCGCATCGATCTTTTGGCGCAGACGGTAGACAAGGTTGCGCAGGCGCGAGAGATCGTGAGACTCTTCTCTGTAAATGTACGCACTGATCTGCTCGAAACTGACGGTATTGCCTGCCGATTCGCTTAAAATTTGGAAAAATTTGATCTCATTGCCAGTGAGTTTCACGCTTTGATCTTTACATGTAAGCACTCCACTGGTGCGATGAAATGCGTAGTCGCAGGGCAGTTTAACGAGTGGTGTCGCGGTGCGTGAAAGCTCCAGCGTGGGGTGAAAATAGGTGTGTTTGTACCACGCCGCTTGCAGTGTGGCTTTAAGATCGTTGGCACGAAACGGTTTGCTCAGGTAGCCATAAGGCTCCGAATCCATCG
>DBTO01000247.1 GCA_002307095.1 Sulfurospirillum sp. UBA1314 | reverse complement strand
AATCTTCACTGAGGGGGATTTTAACAAGCGCCATCTCTTTTTCAACAAACTGACCCGATTCGATGACTTTGTAGGTGGGGATCAGCTTGTGTAATTGCTTCACAATCTGCTCCAAAACAGGCGCACTTCCAGAGGTAACAATCGTCAATCTTGATAGATTCGTTTTAGGGATGGGCGCTACGGTGAGGGAATCAATGTTGTAACCACGACCTGCAAAAAGACCTGATATACGCGATAAAACGCCATCTTCGTTTAAAACAATAACCGATAAAACTCTTCTCGTATAGTGTTCCATCGCTTACTCCTTATACTCAAGCATCATATTGTAAAGCGTTCCACCTGCTGGAACCATCGGTAAAACATTCTCAAAACGATCAACTTGAACGTCAATCATACAGACGGTGTTGCTCTCAACTGCCTCTTTAAGGGCTTTGTCAAACTCTTCTTTGGTTTTAACCCTAAAACCTCGTCCACCAAAACTCTCAACCAATTTGACAAAATCAGGCTGAACAGAAAGGTCGGTTGACGAGTAGCGTTTATTGTAAAAGAAGGTTTGCCATTGACGAACCATACCTAAAAATTGGTTGTTTAAGATGATGTTCACCACTGCAACATTATTTTCAACCGCTGTCATCAACTCTTGGATGTTCATCAAGATTGAGCCATCACCTGTAAAGTTAATAACTGTCTTCTCGGGCTTTGCCACTTTAGCACCAATGGCTGCAGGAAGTCCATACCCCATCGTTCCAAGTCCGCCGCTGCTGAGCCACTGGCGAGGGTAGGAAAAGGGATAAAACTGTGCTGCCCACATTTGGTGTTGCCCAACGTCGGTGCAGATAATCGCTTTATCGCCCAGCAGTTGCCCTACGCGTTCAATCGCCCATTGCGGTTTAAGAATCTCATTTGAGTCTTCGTATTTAAGAGGATGAATCTCATCGTAGCGCTTTAACAGATCGCGCCATGGTTTGTATTTGCTCTCATCGATTTGCTCTTTTGCCAGAGGAATCATTGCTTCAACCACGTTTTTAAGATCGCCTACGATGGGGTAATCAATCGGAACGATTTTCCCAATGCTACTTGGATCTATATCAACGTGAATGATTTTGGCATGTTTGGCAAATTCACTGAGTTTGCCTGTAACGCGATCATCAAAACGTGGACCAAAGGCAATCATAAGATCAGCTTCACTCATTGCCATATTGGCACTGTAGCAGCCGTGCATTCCTAGCATTCCAAGTAACAATGGGTTCTCATCACCCATAACGCCACGTGCCATTAAGGTTTCAACGGCAGGAATGCCGCAAAGTTTCGCAAATTCCCTTACTTCAGCGCTGGCATTGGAATTGATCGCACCACCACCGATGTAAAGTACCGGACGTTTAGCAGCTTGAATCGCTTCAATCGCCTTTTTAATCTGACGAGGATTGCCTTTATAGGTTGGTTTATAGGTTTGCATCTTAATTTCACTCGGATACGCAAAATGCCCCATTTGTGCGGTAACGTCTTTTGGAATATCCACATGAACGGGACCTGGTCTGCCACTTCGTGCGATGTAAAATGCCTCTTTTAAAATACGAGGCAAATCTTTGACATCTTTTACCAAATAGTTATGCTTGACACAGGGGCGACTAATACCTACTGCATCGATCTCTTGAAACGCATCCGTTCCAATCATACTAATAGGAACTTGTCCGCTAATAACTACCATAGGAATCGAGTCCATATATGCCGTGGCAAGTCCCGTCACCGCATTGGTAAAACCAGGACCACTGGTAACAAATGCAACACCTACATCACCCGTTGCACGTGCGTAACCATCGGCTGCATGCAGCGCTGCTTGCTCGTGTCGTGTAAGAATATGTTTAAAATAATTTTGTTTATAAACTTCGTCATAAACATTCATGATAGCACCACCAGGATAGCCAAAGACGACGCTGACATTCTCCTTACGTAGTGCTTCTATGACCATTTGGGAACCGCTTAACTCCATGACCTCTCCTTTACATAATTTTTATACGATATTGGTGCTAAAGCGTGCCGAACAGGTCGGCAGAGACTTAATCATTATTTACAAAGTCTCGTAATACTCTGTAAAAAAAGTGGGTTATTATAGCAAAGAAAGATTAAAAAGGGTTCATTTGGAAGGTGTATTTGAGGATCGTGCTAAATTGTAACACTGCTCTAAAACAACCCCTTCTCTGAGTCCATCATCGACGACAACGCATTTTTCAAAGCCAAGTTTACGCATCATCGCTTTAACTATTAAAATCCCCACAACCACCAAATCCCTACGATTCGTGCCTGTGAAGCGCTCTGCATCGCTCTCATTCATACCACTTAAGCGTTCATACGCCTCTTCAAAATCCTTTACATGTAAGATTTTGCCATTAACTTTGTTTGCATCATAATGAGCATAATCCAACCCTTCTAAAAAAGCGGCAACCGTGGTGGGTGTTCCTGCAGTTGTTACTAATTGTAAAAAAGTGGATGGAATATCAGGTTGTGTTTGCATAAACGCGCTAATGGACTCCACAATGCGCTCAACATGTGCTTCTCGCTCCTGTGTGTAGCGCTCCGCGGTGTTAATAATACCAAAAGGGAAGCTTTGAGAGTGCTTGATGCCTTGACGGCAAAAGGTAAGTTCCGTTGAACCGCCACCAAGATCGAACAATGCGTAGGTTTGATGCTCAAAACCTTCACGTTTAAGGGCATGCTCAATCGCCAACGAGGTTAGGTATGCTTCTCTTTCACCCGAAATAATTTTAAAACAAAGCCCAAATTCTGCCTTAATTTCATCTAAAATTGCTTTGGAATTGGACGCTACACGCATCGCTTCCGTAGTCACACAAAAGCATTTTTCTTCTTTAAAATCAAACAGTTTGGAAGCTTCATGCAGGGCATTCAAAATATTTTGTTTGGAAATTTCGCTAATCCTCCCCGTTACATGTAAATCTTTTGCGGTGCGCACAATGCGCTCAAACGCCTTCACACGGGTTTTACTCTCACAAGCTATCTGTACAATACGAAGCGTATTGGAACCTAAATCACATCCAATCATTTTTAGCCTATTTTCGTCTAAAAAGTTTCATAAACGCATTGACCACAAGACGAATAAAACCAATCAAAAGATAGACAATCGTCGTATACAAAAATGGATGATACGGCATTTTATGCGTCATCAAATGCTCTAAATGTAAAAGTGGGTGTGTTAGCCATTGATCCATGTGCATCATCAGTGCTAAAACCAAAAAAATGACGATAAAAATCACAACCTCTTTTTTAAACATAATTCCTACTTAAATAAAATAATAGAGATGATTTTAGGGAAAAAAAACTTAAGGTTAGGTTTGAATAACATTACATTATGAAGACAATTTTAGAATATTATAAACAACTAAAATAATCAAGTATAATTTTTTTTACCAAGGAAAGCCTCAGAATGTTGGAAGTAGAATGGGGAAACACACACAAAAAGGATGGGTAAACAATGAAATCAGACAAAATCATTGAGGAGATACTCTTTGAGATTGAGAAGCATGAAGGTGGAATGTCTCGCCGTCATGCAATGAAGTTATTGGTAGCATCACCAATTGCTGCTAGTGTTATAGCGAGTGCGACCATTGCAACAGAAGCTGAGGCTTCCAGTTCAAACGCTACGGGTAAAATTGTGATCGTGGGTGGTGGTCTTGCGGGCGTTGCAACCGCTGCGAAGCTCACACACAGACTTGCAAACCCTGATATTACGCTGATTGAGCCAAATCCAAAATCCGTTTCGTATCAACCGGGGCAAACCTTGATCGCTGCTGGAGTATGGGACAAAAGTGATATTACCTATGAAACGGCGAATTTTATCCCCAAAGGTGTGAAATGGATTAAAGACTCGGTTGTGAGTTTTGATCCACAAAACAACAAAGTCAAAACAGCCAATGGCACCGAAATCAGTTACGATTATTTGGTTGTTGCAATGGGCTTAATGCTTAATTTTGGGGCGATTAAAGGACTTGAGGGTGAAATTACCTCTTCGGGAGAGAATGATGTCGTCCGTCAAAAAGTGGGTAAAAATGGCGTCTACTCTGTTTATTTTGCTGATGGTGCAGTCGATACCAAAAAAGGTATTGAGGAGCTAATCGCTAAAGCCAAAGCACATAAGGGTCCTGAAAAACTTCAAGCCATTTTCACCGATCCTGATACAGCGATCAAATGTGGCGGTGCACCTAAAAAAATTATGTACATCACGCATGATTTACTGAAAAAAGCGGGTGTAAGAGATAAAGTAGAATTAACCTTTTGTCCAAGCGGCGATAAAATGTTTGGTGTCCCTGAATACAATGCCGCCATTTTTGAACAGTTTAAAGTTCGCGATTTTAAATGGGAATTTAAAACCAATTTAGTCGCCATTGATACGGAGAAAAAAGTCGCAACGTTTGAGAAAAAATGGCTTGAAAAAGGTGAATACGACGAAGATCTTAAAGAGTACACGATGGTTTCTATGAGTAAATTGGTTGAAAAAAATTATGATTTTATTCACATCACTCCTCCGCAAAAAGCACCTGATCTTGTTGGTAAATCTCCAATTGGTTCTAGCAAAGGATGGGTGCCCGTTGTCAAAGAGACCCTTCAACATGTTACCTACAAAAATGTCTTTGCATTAGGTGACGTTGCTGCTGTTCCCATGGGTAAAACGGGCGGAAGTGCGCGTAAACAGTACAATGTGGTTGCTGAAAACTTAATTGCTGTGATGGAAAAACAAGAGAAACTTCCTGCTGCCTATGATGGCTACACCGTTTGTCCGTTGATCACGAGCATTGGAACGGTGGCGCTACTTGAATTTAACTGGACCGCCAAACCAGCACCTTCCTTCCCACTCGATCCAACACAAGAGCGCTGGATATGGTGGTTGCTTAAAGTTTATGCCCTCAAACCAATGACCATTTACGGCATGC
>DBTO01000174.1 GCA_002307095.1 Sulfurospirillum sp. UBA1314 | reverse complement strand
ACGCAAAAACGGTTACCGATTAGATTAACACGGGCTCAAAGATCGAAGCCATTGTCGCAAAAATCGAAGAGATCAACACGCTTTCAACACAAAATACGAGAAGTGTCGAAGAGATAGCAGGAGCGAGCGAGCATCTTAATGCGCTCACTGAAAAACTAAACGCGATTTTAAATAAATTTAGAACATGACAAGAAGCCTATTTTAGGGCTTCTTCTTAATCTTAAATTTTATATCTTTCCTTATCCAATTCTATATAAGCTAAAAATTCTTCAACGCTTTCACTGAGTTCATTTCCCATTTTTTCATACTCATACGGAAACTCTTTTGTCATTAGTTTCATCAATGCATACCAAAGTGGCTTATAGCGTTCTTTTAAATTGTACTCTGGCATCTCCATAAATTTTTTGGCTTGATAAAGCTGTCCTTTTGATATAAGAAGAGATAAATACCATCGCGCTAATGTGTCTTGTTCCTTTTCCACTTCTACAGATTCTAAATATTTTTCAAAAACAATATAGCTTTTTTGAAAATTTTCACTCCATAAAAGAATCATTGCAAAAACAAATGTATTGTAGTCATTTTGTTCAAACTCATAGCCCTTTTGAGCATACGAAAGAGCATCTTTTCTTTTAACACGTTCTGCTAAATAAAGGCTTGCCAAAAAACTGCATGTAACTTTATCTCCTTTTTCAATAGCTTGTTTATAATATTTTTCAGCATTCGTATCGTCATATAAAAGCCTAGAAAAATTGCCCATGTAAGCTAAAATCATTTTACTATCACGTTTTGACTGTTTTAATATATTAAAGGCTTCTTGTATCTTATTTTCATCTTTTAAACTTCTTGCTTTCCCTATTAATTCTATATCTGATTCAGATAATTCTTTGCTAAGCTCTGAATTTTGTTTTTCCAAACACTCTTTGGCTGTTTGTTTTAATATGTGCTCAGTTACGAGCTCTAACCCTGCATAACTTAAAGCCTCTGTCATAAGATGTGCAAAAGGTGCTTTCACATTCCCATTTTTCATCTTATCTATTAAACTCTTAGCCCTATTTTCCAGCTCCTCTTGAGAGTACCACGAAACAAAAAACTTCACTAACCATTCAACTCTTTGCCTCTCTTTTTTACGACCATAACGCATCAAGTACCAGATGTTAAAAAAGCGCTCTCTGATTTTATAGATCTTATTTTTCCCGGCGGGTTCTGACTCGACGATCTCGTATTTTTCAAGTTGTTTGAGCTGAGACGATACCGCTTTACTCTCCAACTTCGTTTTTTTGGCGATTTCACTCGTGAACATACCATCCCAATTCATCGCGATGGTATGGACGATGTCTTGAAGTTGTGCGGGCAAATCATCCATGCGGTGTTTATAAAGGGGGGTTGCTTCATCGAGGATTTTTAAAAGGTCATCAAACGCATTGCCCTCTTCATCCAAGAAAATGTCAAAAAGCATCACTAATGTTCGAGGCACACCTCCTGTCAAACGCCTAAGCGTTTCTACCCGTTCGGGTGTTTTTTCTAAAACAAAGGTAATTCTTTCTTTTTGATCTTCTTTGGCAATCGCAAGCAAAAAATGCTTACTCTCTTCAAAACTGAGCCCTTTTAATTTGATAATCTTAAAAAATTGGTAAAAAGGTGAGCTGTAGTCAAAATGCTGCTCGATCATCTTCGTTGAGCCACCAACAATGCGAAGCGTTGAAGAGCTGAGCAAAATTTCTCGAAGTCTGTGTTGCTCTTTTTTACTTAGCTTTTCAAGCAACTCATCAATGTTGTCGATGAGCAAAAGAAGCTTTTTGGATTGCGCTCTGATGGCTTTATCTAAAAGATCAAAACATTTGAGTTCATAATCTTCATCGTCATAATGCACTTCCATATCATCCGAAATGGTTGGAAAAATCTCTGGGTAAATGACTTGAAGATACTCCGATACCTCTTCCCACAACCGACACAAAGAGCGAATCTGGTACTGCTCTTCGGCAAACTTTACAGGAAGCAAAAAGGTCGATAATGTTGCGTCGTTTTTCACATCGAGTTGAAGTTTGCGAAGCAGTGTTGTCTTCCCTTGCCCTCGTTGACCGATGATCAGATAGTTTTGATTGGCAACGCTATAATCAGATGTTTTAAGGTCGCTAAAAATACTTTCTACGATCTCATTGCGTACTGCAAATCGTGCTAAAAAATCCTCTTCGTTCATCTCATCGGGTGTGTATTTATACCGTGAATAGTTAATTTGCGACATTTTTATACCACCATAATTTTAGGATAGGAGAGTTGAAACGGTAGATTTTAGGGTTTTCATTATTGTTAATGTAGCCATCATAGACAAGTGCATGAACAATTTTTCGTGCTTCATCTTCTGCTAATGAGTGCTTTACGCCAAGATTGATATATTCTTTTGATTCTAAAGTGCTGTGCTCGGACAGAATATTGAGTAAGTCTTTTGCAAATTTAAATTCATTGGGTTCAAACGCTATTTGAATTCTTTTTCGCCAATGATCAAAATAATGGTTACACTCAATAGCTCTTAAAATTGCTTCATCAATATCCTCTTTTTGGATTACATGTAAAGCTTTTTCCACATAAAGCGTATTGAGTTCTTGAATAATCAGTTGGATATAAAAAGGGATTAACCACTCAATTTTTTCAAGCAAATAAGTAATGTCTTCATCTTGAATAAACTGACAAAGTTCACACACAAACGCTTTGGCTTCGCTATGGGATAATGGGGTAATTTTTATGGCATTTAAATCATTGATAAATTTAATGGCATTAAACCGCTCCACAACACTTTCGAGTCCAATAGAACCTGCATAAACAAAGCTTATTTTTGAGGCAATTTTAGGGTTTTGGCGTAAGGTTCGATGAATGGCTAAAAGCAACTCTGCTTCTTGGATGGTCGAATATTTTACGATATTTTCGATCGTTTGAGCAAACTCATCCATCATGATAATAAGCTTTTTATCGCTCTCAATATCTTTAATTAATGTTTCAAATGCTTCCGCATAATTTAGCTCTTTGGCATCTCCTAATTTGATGCTTCCAGAAATGCTAATGCTTTCGATGTTAAATGTTTTGAGTTTTGCACAGAAATTTTTGAATTTAGCAGCATTTTTATTATTAAACTCTTCATCCATTAAAGCATTGAAAAGCTTGTGCCAAAATTCATTGGCGCTGTAAGCCGATTCGGTATTGACATAGACAATGGCATAATCGTCTTTTGGTTCATCTAAAATTTTATACATAATAGAGGTTTTACCCACACGTCTAGGTGCGACAAGTAAAGGATGCGTGCCATTTTCAATGGCCTGCCAAATCTTGGCAAGTTCACTTTTTCGATCCCAAAAATCTTTTCCACGTACCGCTTGTCCGACAATATTTTTCATTGCTTCGCCTTAGGACAAAAAATTTATTGTCATTATAATAGACAAAAAATATTTTGTCAATAAAAAAGTGTTGGACTAATCTCCTGCTTTGCGCGCTATCGTATCCATCCAACACGTTGGAAAAAGCCGTTTTAGCCAAACAAAAAGTTTGGTCGGAAAAGTGACTGGGTAGCGAATTT
>DBTO01000210.1 GCA_002307095.1 Sulfurospirillum sp. UBA1314 | reverse complement strand
ACGATAACGCTTTAGTCTCACTTGCGCTTTTAGTCGCCGCAAGCGAGCCAAGCCAAAAAGAGCTAATGGTAAAACTCATCGTTAATCTTTTAAGCGAAACTGACTAAAATTCTTTACATGTAAACATTTCAAAGGAGAAAATATGCAATACAAACTCATCACAGGACCGGATGATTCAACCTTTTGTGCGAGAATTACGGAGTTTTTAAATGATGGTTGGAAGTTACACGGAAATCCAGCAGTGACGTTTAATGGACAGAGTGTGATTGCGGCGCAAGCGATTGTCAAAGAGGATGAAAAAGATATAAAGGCATGCGGTTTTACGAAATAAGAGCTTTACATGTAAAGCTCTTATTGGACTATTTCCTGTGTGCTTTTGACTTCAATACGGCTTTGTGTCGGGGTTAAATTTTCCCATAACCAGTTGTGAAAGTTGATAATGTGCTCTGCTTTTAACATTGGACGATCCGCCGTTGTGTGCCCATCTTTGATGACTGTAATCGCATAATCTCCCACCAGTGCGCCATGAACAGTTGCATTGACACAAAAGTCAGTGGCGCAACCGCAAATGTAGAGTTTTTGTACACCTAGTTTTTTTAAAAGAGCTTCTAACGCCGTCTTATAAAAACAGTCATTGGCTTCTTTTTCAATGTAATGATCGTTTGCTTCTTGAACCAAAGAAGGCAAGATATGCCATTCATCGCTATCATAAACTAAAAAGTTTTCCTTTGTTCCATCGTGTTGCACAAAAATAACAGGTTGATTCTTTTGCCTAAAAAATGTCGAGAGAAGGTTGACATTTTTGATGACGTTTTCTGCATCAAAACGTGTGGTTTGAAAGGAACCTACTTGCATATCGATGATGAGCAGCGCTTCCATTTAGTCTATACTCTCAAACAGCTCTGGTCGATACTCAAAGTGCATCGTGTCGTAGTGGTACCATCTGCCACCCCAAATGAAGCCATGTTTTTCGAAAATATCGACGATCTCTTTAGGAAATTCGTTGTGAAAATCATGGGTTTTGTCCCACTGCCAGTAGCGTGAGTAGTGCGTGTCAAGGTCGATGGCGATGCCGTAGCTGTGAGCACTTAATCGTTCTGTTTTGGCGATTTTTCGAAAGTAGTAGGTTCCGTCGACTTTTTTAAGGTACTTCATATACTCGTCAGGCAACTTATCTAACTCATCAGAGACTTTTTGCAGTTGCGCGGCCGCGTTTTCATTTTTATTAAATTTCAGTTTTACTCCGCCGTGGTTGGGGAGCCAGTTCACCATCGTGAGATTTTTTTCGATCTCACTTTTACTGGAACCATAAAGTTTTTTCAAAAAGGCGTCATTGCGAAAACGCCCTGGATCGTCATTGAGAGAAGGCGCGCTAATCGGCGCAAAGGCTGGGTACTTCCCAGCGAACATATCTTCGATGTCAGCATTTTCAAGCAATTGATCAAAGTTTTTGACTTTTTTATCATCGTACGGGAGTGAGCTTCCATCCATAAAAAAGACGGTATTGTCCTTGATGGTTTTAACACTGGGGTATTTTTGGACGAGGTTATTGCTTTTTGGATTGGCAGGTTTGACCATGATGCCCTCAACACGGTTAATGAGCAGTCCATTTTCAGGCACATTGGGTTGGTTCGCTCCGACATAAAGATCTGAGACGATGGCTTTGCCGATGACATTGCGTCCCTCTTTGCCGTCCTCCATCGTCCTGACACCCCAGATGTTTTGCATCACAAGGGCTTTGCCTTCAAATTCGCCTGCATAGAGCATAATGTGACCTTTGAGGTAAATGAGGCTTAAAAAGGCTATGCCATTTTTGAGGATCATCGCTTCTTTCTCCTTGGGTGTTAGATCTTTGAGTGAGACGTACTCTCCAAAACTCTTTTGAGCCGCAGAATTTCTAGGAATCCAGATGCCAAACGGTGAGAGAAAATCGCGCGTCATAGCGGAACAGTCGCGGTTAGCCAAAAAACCACCCCAACCGTATTTTTCGCCTAAAAGAGCATCACCGATTTGACTGAGATTTTCTTTGTTAAAGCTTATAGGCACGGTTTGTGCAAAACTTTTGGGGATGCGAAGTTCTAACTTTTGCGCGTTAAAAGCAGCGTCTCGTGTGTACATGTAAGCATAAAAAAAGTCATCATCTTCATTGACGATGGGCAAGATAGCTCCCACTTTTGCATAGGTAATGAAGCGTTGCTTTGCATTGTACAAAGGCACATTGTCTTTCGTGATCGCCACTTTTTTAGCGTTGATAAACTCGGTACGCTCTGTTGCATCGACAAGTACAAAGCTCTCCACAGGAAGCCAGCCCGAAGCAAAAGAGCTCTCTACAAACGCCCAAGCGCCATCTCTGCTGTAATGTGAGATAATGATAGGTTCCGCCACATGAATGCGTGAAGTCTGCAAATAATCAAATGGATAGCCTTCACCCGGCAATGTTGTTTTTTTGAAAAAAGGTTTGTCCGTGGGGAGGTTGCGCATTTGCGCATTTTGGATCATAATCGCATGGGCATTGATGCTGCCGTACGCTTCTATATTGGTAGCACTGATGATAGTATCGATCTCTGCGCCATCGATGAGTTGTAGATTTTCTCCATAATAACGATTTTTCAGTCCATACGACCGATTTGCCCACAGTGCGTCTTCTTTATCATGGCTGACATGGGTTCTAAACCATGGCGAATAGTAGCGGTAGGTAAAGTCGTCTTGCGCAACGCTTTGAGGTGTAATGTTTTGCGCTAAAAAATCTACATTTTGCGGATACACCAACATCGCTTTCGAAGTAGTTTTTTCAGCTATTAAAGCTTCTGGTATCGGCTCTTTTGGGGCACAACCGTTAAGGAGAAAGAGTGTACATGTAAAAAGAAAAATATTTCGTAGTGACATATTTGAAGCCTTGAATTTT
>DBTO01000033.1:16392-29732 GCA_002307095.1 Sulfurospirillum sp. UBA1314 | reverse complement strand
AGATACATCAAGTTTTTATAGCCGACCTCATTTTTGGCATACAAGCAGAGGTGAAAACGCTGTTTCGTGGTTTTATCGCCGATGTCCTCTTGGTTGTGGATGTACGCTTCCATGCCAATGATCGGCTTAATGCCCTCTTTGCGCATCGTTTTGTAAAAATCAATCGCGCCAAACATGTTTCCATGATCGGTAATCGCAACCGAGGTCACGCCTTGGGATTTCAGTTTTTTAACCAGCTTGCCTATTTTATTGGCGCCATCAAGGAGTGAATATTCGGTGTGTAAATGTAAATGGGTGTACGGTGTGTCGCTCATAGTGTCTCATCATATATAGTTTTTGAGAGTGTAGCAAATGAGGACTTAAGAGGGTGTAAGAGTTGCCTTAAAAGCTTTACATGTAAGGTTACATGTAAAGCTTTTATCCAAGCCAAAAGGAGTTAGGCAGACGTTGATGACTCCGCTTCTTGAGCTTCTAATGCTGCAAGTTGAGACTGGTACGATGCGAGCATCGCTTGTTTCGCTTGTGCATCTTGAGCCGCAGTTTCGTCATCTTTTGAGTTTGATTGCGATGCTGCGATCTCTTTTTCAAGTGCAGCGATTTTTTTCTCTAGTGCTTTAATTTGCGCATCGAGATCTGTGCTCGATGTTGATGCACTACTGGTTCCTGAAGCTGCACTCGCGCCCCCGCTTTGTGTGCTACTACTGGATGACGCTGTCGTAGTACTACTTGAATCACTCGTTGTTGTCGAAGCACTCGTGCTGCTTTCTTCAGATGAGCTCTCTTCGCTGCTCGTGCTTGAGCTACTGCTCTCACTTGTGGCAGCTAATGTTTTTGCCTCATCGGAAATTTCAACGGTATCGACAGGTATACTACTCGAACTTGTTGTTGCTGTTGCTTCTTCTTCTTTTTGAGTCGAAGAGGTAATCGTTGAACTACTATTGGTGGTATTTTGATCTACCAGAACTTGGGATGAATACGATGTGTTAATGGTGCTCATGACCATCTCCTTCAGTTTTCATTTGCCCCCTAAGCTATATCGGAAGGTAGCCAAAAAGATGAAGTGAAAAACCAAAAAAATCTTTACATGTAAAGTCATCATGTGATTTAAAACGCTACTAAACCTTAAGCAAAATTTGCACTATTTACATAATATTAACCCCAATATGCTACAATTTATACTATTTATACACTCAACCGCATGAAGGAATGCTGATGTTTTCACTCAACAAAAAAATCTTTCTTTTAGTTACTTGTCTTGCCTTGGGCACACAAAGTTATGCAGAAGAGGCAAAAAAGCAACCCTCGCCTGCTGCTACCAATACACCTGCTCCTGCTGTGGATGTTTATAAAATCACTTCCGCTAAAGAAGAAGCGTTAAGTCTTCAATACCCTGGTAAAACGATCAGTTCCCAAAGCGTCACGATTAAAGCCCGTGCCAATGGTATTTTGATGAAAAAATTCTTCACCGAAGGTGATTTTGTCAAAGAGGGCGATGTGCTCTATAAAATCGAACCCGACAGCTACGAAGCGGCGCTCAATCTTGCCAAAGCCAATGTAAACGCTCTGGATGTCCAACTCCAAAAAGCAACGAAAGATTGGGAGCGCATCAAAGCGCTGTATGAATCAGGCGCTTCGAGTGAGCAAGAAAAAGACAGTGCGTACTGGAGCTATGAAGGTGCCAAAGCCAGCCTTGCTAGTGCGAAAGCCTCCTTGCAAACGGCGAGCATTAATTTAGATCGCACCACCATCAAAGCTACGATGAGCGGTATGACGGGACTTAAAATGGTTGATGTGGGATCGCTCGTTACCGATGGAACAGCCCTTGTGGATATTACACAAATCAACCCTTTACATGTAGAATTTTCCATCCCCGACATTGATGTCATGAAACAAAAATACAACATCAAAAATGGCAAATGGACCAACCCAACCGAGGGTAAACTCAAAGCCACCCTTCAAGTCGGCGACGCCAAATTTAAAGAGGTCGGTGTCGTAGACTTTTTAGACAGTTCACTCAATGCCAAAACGGGTTCACTCAAAGCGCGCGCTACCTTTAAAAACGAAGGCAAAGAGCTGCTTCCCAACCAATTTGTCAAGGTCAATTTGGTCGGTTTAACCCGCAATAACGTCATCAAAGTGCCACAAAAAGCGGTGCTTCAAAACCCACTTGGCACCGTTGTCTTTGTTGTCGAAGAGGGAAAAGCAGTGGTGAAACCTGTAAAAATGGGCGAAGCAAGTGAAAATGACTATGTGATTGAAAGCGGTCTGAAAGAGGGCGATGTGGTCATCGTCAATAACTTCTTTAGAATCAAAGCAGGAGCACCGGTAAAAGTTGATAAAGTCATCAACGAAGAGGCGAAATAATGTTCTCTAAGTTTTTTATCAACCGCCCTATTTTTGCAACCGTTGTTTCGATTGTGATTATTTTGGCAGGTATTATTGCGATCAAGTCGCTTCCAGTTCAGGAGTATCCAAGCATCGCACCTCCGCAGATTATCGTCTCAGCAACCTACCCAGGTGCCGATGCGCAAACCATCGCAACGACCGTAGCAGCCCCGCTGGAAGAGGAGATCAATGGTGTGAGCAATATGCTTTACATGACCACCACCGCCTCTCCAAGTGGTAGTGTCAGCATCAACGTCTATTTTCAAATTGGTACGGACGTTGCACAAGCTAAAGTGGATGTCAACAACCGTGTCCAAATTGCGACTAACAAACTTCCTGAAGCAGTACGCAGACAAGGTGTTTCAACGAGGGAACGCTCTCCTGATATTTTAAAGGTCATCACCCTCACCTCAAAAGACAATGCGCATGACACGACCTTTATCTCCAATTACGCGCTCGTTAACATCGTGGATGACCTTAAGCGAATCCCCGGCATCGGTGATGTGACCATTTTCGGTAATAAAAATTATGCGATTCGCGTCTGGATCAAGCCCGATAAATTATCGACCTATGATCTTACCACTGCCGAAGTGATCAACGCGATCAAAAGTCAAAATGAGCAGTATGCCGCAGGTCAAATCGGACAAGAGCCGATGGATAAACAACCCACCTATACCTACACCGTGAAAACCGATGGTAGGCTTAAAAACGCAAGTGAATTTAACAACATCATCATCAAATCGAACAGCGATGGCTCCTCGTTAAAGCTAAAAGACGTGGCAAACGTTGAACTGGGCGTTGAGTCGTACTATTTTAGCGGTATTTTTAACAACAAACCGATGATTCCTATTGGTATTTTTCTAGCTTCGGGGGCTAATGCACTTCAAGTTTCCGATCTTTTAGAGCAAAAATTGGCGGAGATTTCTCCCAATTTCCCGAGCGATCTTGAGATTGACACGGCATACGATCCAACGATTTTCGTACGTGAATCGATCCATGAGGTGATCTTTACATTGATGCTCTCCATTGCGCTGGTTGTCGGCATTATCTACCTCTTTTTGGGCAATCTGCGCGCAACGTTTATTCCTGTTCTTGCGATTCCCGTCTCCATCGTCGGAACGTTTGCAGGCTTTTATGCCGCAGGTTTTTCCATCAACCTGCTTACCCTTTTTGGACTCACACTCGCCATTGGTCTGGTGGTCGATGATGCGATTGTCGTCATTGAAAACGTTGAACGAATTCTCAGGGAAGAAGATCTCAGCGTCAAAGATGCGACCATTAAGGCGATGCGTGAGATCACCAGTCCGGTTATCGCCATCGTGATGGTTTTGTGTGCGGTCTTCGTCCCTGCCGCCTTCATGGGTGGTTTTAGCGGTATGATGTACAAGCAGTTTGCGATGACTGTCATCATCTCCGTCACCATCTCTGGTCTTGTGGCATTGACCTTGACACCAGCGCTTTGTGCCCTTCTTTTACGTAAACATGAGAGTGAACCGTTTTGGTTGATTCAAAAATTTAACACCCTTTTTGAAAAGGGAACAGAGCTCTTCTCAACGGGCGTACGCAAAACAATTCGTTTTGGTATTATGAATATTGCGGTTTTTGGCGTCATTATTGCCGCCATTTTCTTCATCACGGCGCGTATTCCAACAGGCTTGGTTCCCAATGAAGACAAAGGTATGATTCTTATCATTAATAACCTTATGCCAGGCGCTTCACTGAGCCGCACCCAAAAAGTCAGCCAAGAGATCAGTGACTTTTCCTTCACCAACCCAGATGTCATTCGTGTCGGAGCGATGTCGGGGCTTGATTTTATTATCAACGCGTATAAAACCGATTCGGGTATTAGTTTCATTCGCCTTCGTCCGTGGGATGAAAGACCGCGTCCTGATCAAACTTCCCAAGCGATTGCAGGTAAAATGATGGGCGGTCTCTCTCAAAATAAAGAGGCGTTTTTGATCGCCGTCACGCCACCACCGATTATGGGTATGAGTACCACGGGTGGATTTGAGATGTATGTGCAAGATCGAACGGGCGGCAATATCCAAGCACTCGATGGCTACGTTAAAGAGATTTTAGCCAAAGCAGCGGAGCGAAAAGAGCTTGCTGCGATGCGTTCAACGATTAACACCAATGTACCGCAGTTTCTCATCAATGTTGACAACGACAAAGCCAAATCACTCGGCGTTGATGTCGCAGATATTTTCACCACGATCCAAGCAACCTTTGGCAATACCTACGCCAACGACTTTAACCTCTTTGGACGAACCTATCACGTCAATGTCCAAAGTGACAGCACCTTTAGAGAAGGCACGGAGAATTACAACGATGTTTTTGTCAAATCCAGCGAAGGAAGGCTTGTTCCCATCAGCTCACTTGCGAGCATAAAACGTATTGTTGGTCCTTCGATTATCCAAAAATTTAACATGTTCCAAGCGGCGCAAATTTCAGGACAACCAAGTCCGGGCTACAGCTCAGGTGACGCGCTTCGCATCATTGAAGAGGTGGCAAAAAGTGTACTCCCCAATGGCTACACCATCGCTTGGGCAGGTACTTCGTACCAAGAAAAACTGCTTGAAAAAGGTGGCAATACCGCTTTTATCTATGCGATCATCTTTGTTTTCTTGATCTTGGCGGCACTGTATGAGAGCTGGACGATTCCATTTGCGATCGTTTTAGCCGTTCCATTCGCACTTTTAGGCGCAGCACTCGCGGTCTATTTTAGAGATTTGCAAAACGACATTTACTTCCAAGTGGGGCTAGTAACGCTCGTGGGGCTTTCGTCTAAAAACGCGATTTTGATGGTAGAATTTGCGATGCAAAAGCTTCATGATGGGTACAGTTTGATCGATGCGACGATTGAGGGGGCGCGTATTCGCTTCCGACCCATCGTTATGACCTCGTTTGCCTTTATCGCAGGAACCCTGCCACTTGCACTGAGTACGGGAGCCGGAGCCAACAGCCGTCATATCATCGGAACCACGGTTGTGGGTGGTATGATTACGCTCACGTTGATCGGTACGTTTTTTGTACCGCTCTTTTTCTATCTCATTATGAAAACGAAAGAAAAGTTTACCAAAAAAGGAGTCGTTCATGACTCGTAGCATTACCCTTTTATCCCTCGCAGCTGTCTTGTTTTTGGGCGGATGTTCGCTCAAACCTGAGCTGAATGTTCCTCAAATAGAACAACCCAAAAGCGCCCAAGAAGCTTTACATGTAAACAAAGAGTGGTGGAAGCAGTTTAACGACGCCAAGCTGAACGCCCTTGTCGAAGAAGCCCTTCTTGGCAGTGACGATCTAAAGCTTTCAGCGCTCAAAGTGCTCAAAGCGCGCCAAACCTATGGGCTGAGCACTTCTAATGAACTTCCAACGTTGAACGCCAACGCCAGCAACACCCGTCAAAAAACCAGCGATGAGGCGTATTCCACGAAAGATAAGGGCGCTGTCTATTCTGATTTTGCGATGAATGGCACGCTCTCCTACGAAATCGACTTTTGGGGACGTCTCTCCAATCAGAGTGAATCAAATTGGTCGCTCTATTTAGCCACGCAAGCCGCGCGTGAGACGGTTCGCAATTCACTCATTCACGATGTGATTAGCGCTTACTTTAATCTCGCCTCCTTGCAAGCGCGTATGAAAGTGCTAGAGCAAACCGCGCAAGCGTACAAAGAGAGTTATGAGTTTCGCTCCAAACAGCAAAAAGTGGGCACGATCAGCGATCTATTAGCCAACCAAGCCCTAGCGCAATACAACAATGCCAAAGCGTCTCAAAACAGCTTGATGGAGAGTTATGCGCTGCAAAAAAGCGCTTTAGCCATTTTAGTGGGTAAAAGTCCGCAAGCACTTTTTGAAGCGTTGAAAACGGATGCGACCCTACCAAGCGCTCTTGCGATTCCCCAAGGTGTGCCTTCCAGTTTGATGGAAAATCGTCCCGATATTCAAGAATCCTTGGAAAATCTCAAAAGCAAAAATGCACTCATTGGGGTTGAAAAAGCCGCTTATTTCCCGACCATTAGCCTCACAGGCAGTTATGGTCAACAAAGCGATGATCTGGGCAACATCCTCAAATCCAGTGCCAATCGTTGGAGTTTGGGACCGAGCCTCAGCGTGCCAATTTTTGATTTTGGGCGCATCAAACAGCGTGTTTCCATCTCTGAAACCGACTTGCAATCGTCTTTAATAAGCTACGAGCAAACCGTGAAAAAAGCGTACAAAGAGGTACATGACGCGCTTGCAAAAGAGAATTTAGCCCAAAGTCGTCTTGCCTTTCAACACGAAGAGCTCAAAGCCTACCAAAAGGTCTTAGACCTCTCGACCAAACGTTTCAACCAAGGCGTTGCGAACCAGCTTGAAGTCTTAGATGCCCAAAAAGGCGTGCTCAGCAGTACTCTCAGTGTCATCGCAACCCAGCAAGCCCTTTTGACCGACCAAGCCGAACTCTTTAAAGCACTCGGCGGTGGTTGGAATGAAGCTGAACTTTTACATGTAAACTAAAGGAGTGAAAATGAGCCTACTGTTAAGCCCTTACGAAGAGAACGGACTCTCCCTTAAAAACCGTGTGGTGATGCCACCGATGTGTATGTATAAAGCGGAAAGTGATGGTGAAGTGACTCCGTTTCACCTCGTGCATTACACGGCGCGCGCGATGGGTGGTGTGGGGTTGATCATCGTTGAAGCCACCGCCGTTGAAGCACGTGGTCGCATCAGCGAAACCGATCTGGGTCTTTGGGATGACGCGCAAGTGCCAGGGCATCAACAGTTGGTTCACCTCTGCCATGAATACGGTGCCAAAATGGGTATCCAACTTGCCCACGCAGGGCGCAAAAGCCTTTGTGCTTCTTCCACACCTGTGGCTCCTAGTGCCCTTGCCTTTAGCGCAACCAATGGCTACAAAATGCCGCATGAACTCAGCCTTGAAGAGATGCAAAATATCAAAAAGCACTTTGTCCAAGCCGCTCTTCGTGCCATTTATGCTGGATATGAGTTTTTGGAACTGCATGCTGCCCACGGGTATTTGCTGTGCGAATTTTTATCGCCTATCTCAAACCAACGCACCGACCAATACGGTGGCAGTTTGGAAAACCGTTGTGCGTTTGTCCTCGAAGTGGCGCAAGCGATCTTAGATGCGACCAAGGACGTGCCTCTGTTTGTGCGCATCAGTGCCGATGAATGGATGGAGAAGGGATGGAGCGTGGAAGAGAGCATCTACCTCTCCAAACAGCTTCAAAGCATAGGTGTTGCGATGATTCACATCTCCGCAGGCGGCAACAATGAAGCGCAAAAAACACCGCCTCTTGTGCCTCTTTACCAAGCTGCTTACGCCAAAGTGATTCGTGAAAGCGTGGGGATTCCAACAATTGCGGTGGGACTCATCACGACAGCTGAAGAAGGTGAAAAGCTTTTGAACGGCGGTTTTTGCGATTTGGTAGCGTATGGCAGAGAGCTGTTGCGCAACCCAAATTTTGTCTTTTTCACCGCCAAAGAAGAGGGAAAAAAAGCATTGATCGAGCCTTCGTATGTAAGAGCTTTTTAGCTTTACATGTAAGGAATTTGAGATGATTCAAAAACTCTTTTTTGCGCTTTTAACGCTTGTGCTGTTTCAAAGCTTGCACGCAGGTATTTTGCGTGATCGTTTGAGTCTTGGAGGCGAAGAGGATGAAGAGAAAGAAGCACGGTTTTCCAAAGAGATTCGTCTCATCGCCAATGTCAGTTATGGTGCCGATGCCAAAGAGCGTTTGGACGTTTACACCCCTTTACATGTAAACAGCTCTTCTTTGGCTCCTGTCATCTTTATGGTGCACGGTGGAGCGTGGCGCATTGGCGATAAAACCTCTCAAAGTGTGGTCGAAAATAAGGTCAATTATTGGGTCAAAAAGGGCTACATCGTCATCTCCACCAACTACAAAATGTTACCTGATGCACCGGTGAGTGAGCAAGTCAAAGTAGTAGCGAAAGCGCTCGGATTTGCGCAAGAGAAAAGTGCTTCTTGGGGTGGAAACAAAGCCCAATTTATTCTGATGGGTCACTCCGCTGGGGCGCACATCATCGCGATGATTGCTGCATCTCCTTCGTTGTATGCCACCAACGCCATCACGCCTCCCATCGCTGCAGTTTCACTCGATAGCGCCGTGATGGATACACCTACCCTGATGAGTGCTAAACACATGCGCTTGTACGATCACGCGTTTGGAAGCGATCCTGCCTATTGGCAAAGCCTTTCACCGTACCATCAACTTAGCTCCGCACGTATGCCGCTTCTTGCGGTTTGCTCCACCAAACGAGACGACTCTTGCCCGCAAGCGGAGAAATTTCTTCAAAAAGCGGCTTCGCTGGGAACCAAGACCTTATTGCTCAAAGAGAATATGAGCCACAAAGAGATCAATCAACTCTTAGGAGCGGACGCCACCTACACCAAAGCGGTCGATGATTTTTTAAACAGTGTCATAGTACAATAATAAAACTATCACATAAGGGTTAAGCAAGGATGCGAAAAGAGCTCAAGTACGAATTAAAATACGGCAGGATTCACCCTCTCACCGAGCTGCCCGATCGTCAACGCTTCATCAACACCCTTGCGAACTCAACCGCCAATAAACTCGCGCTTCTTAATGTCAATGGCTTTTGGAACTTCAACCACTCCTTTGGCTACGAAGTTGGCGATCACATCTTAAAAACCATCTCTCAAAGGCTACAGCGTCGCTTTTCAGGAGCCGTTGTTTTCCACTTGGGTGCCGATCTTTTTGCGATTTTGGCAGGAAAAGAGGTTGCGCTTGAGCACTTCTTGCAAACCATCGAGTCATGCCTCTGGTATTTTGGCTACTCGCCTATCGAAGTGGCGAATGAGCGCATCTATACACCCCTTCGCATCGGTGTTGCCATCGGTTATGACGACCTTTTTCTCAACGCCGAATTTGCGATCAAACAAGCCAAGCGCATTGGTAAAGATTTGATGGTTTACAATGCCGCTATCCCTTCGTTGTGCAGTCCTCAATCCAATGCCAGAGCCGATGTCGAGTGGGAGCGGACAATTCGAGAGGGGCTAAAAAAAGGGCGTTTTGATGTGTTTGCGCAAAGCATCGAAGGGGGAAAAATCCCCAAATTTGAGTGCTTGGTACGCCTGCACCATCCCGATGGGCGCATTATCTCGCCGTACCTCTTTTTGGAACATGCCAAACGTGCTAATTTATACGGTGCGATCACCAAAATTGTCATCCAAAAATCGTTTGCGTTTTTTGCTGACAAACACGCCGAATTTTCGATCAACCTCGCACTCAGCGATATATTAGATCAAAATCGCATCGACTTTTTGTTTGAAAAAATGTACGAATTTAACGTCGCAGATCGCTTGACCGTCGAAGTCACCGAAGGCGAAGGCATCGAAAATCATCCCGAAGTCATCTCGTTTTTAAGCTCACTCAAAAGCCAAGGCGTGAAGATCGCCATCGATGATTTTGGAACCGGCTACTCGAACTTTGAATATCTGGTCAAACTCCAAGCCGATTTCATCAAGATCGATGGTAGCCTCATCAAAAATATCCACAAAAACGCCATCCACAAAGCCGTCGTCGAAACCATGGTCACCTTCGCACAAAAAATGCACATGCAAACCGTAGCAGAATTTGTCGCAAACGAAGAGATTTTTCTTACATGTAAAGAATTGGGAATCGACTATTTTCAAGGATATCATTTCAGTGAGCCTATCGCATTTAAGGACTTAGTACTTTAGTAGAATATTTACATGTAAAGAAAGTGGAAAATAATTTCAAGTAGTCTTTTTTCCCCTGAACAGGGGTCGCTGAACAGGGATCGGAGCTAAACTTTTAACTTCCTTCCATAGATCTCTTTTCTCCGTTTACATATAAAAACTTCAACGAACCACCACACTTAAAAACAGTTTAAAAAACAAATCTTCAAACATCACGTAAGCTTATGGAACACAACGTGCATATGTCACTTAAAAAGGCATCCAAACATGGACGAAATTCGCGATCGATATGTCAGTTTTCATAACATTGACTGCTATGAAAATGCGACCCAAGTTCTTGATGCGATGTATGAACTTTTTGATCTGTATCCTGAGGCTAAAGATGGTTTGTGGATTCGCTTTGAGACGTTGATTCCTAAAGATTATAAAGCGGTTTTTGCCAAGCACGATTCTAAGGACATTTTGTACCACATCTGCTCTCATGTTTTTTATCTTTCGGCTCTTTTTGAAACGTATGATTTTGAAAAAGGAATCGAACTGATGGAAAAAGCTGAAATGGAGTGTTGTTAAAAATCCCATAAAAACCCACGCGCACTTGCTATAATGGCACTACTATTTTGCAGGAGTGAGCGATGGAGTACTACAGTTGGATTTTAACATTTCACGTTATGTCGTTTATGTCGTGGATGGCGATGCTTTTTTACCTGCCACGTCTTTTTGTCTACCATGTTGAACACTCTCATAAAAGCGAATTTGTCGAAGTAGTGAAGATTCAAGAGTACAAAATCTACAAATACATCGGTCTGCCTGCCTTTTGGGCAACGCTTTTAAGCGGTTCGGCGATGCTGATCATCAACCCTATTTTATTTGAATCAGGCGAATGGCTTTACGCTAAATTGGCTGTGGTTGCGCTCTTAACTGCTTACTCTTTTTCATTGGAATACTACCGTGTGCAGTTGGAAAACGATGAATGCACCCAAAGCGGCAAATTCTTCCGCGCATACAATGAAGTGCCAACCTTGCTTTCCATTTTGATCGTCGCTTACGTCGTGGTTAAAACATTTTCACTGCTGTTTACCTCCATTACGGTTGCTTTTTTTGCCTTTATCATTTACATGATTTTCCAGCAACCAAAACATAAAGGGTAATTTTTCTTTGATCGCTGCAAAAGTTTACATGTAAACAGAAACGATACCATTACTCTTCATGCGCACTGAGATAAACTCCATGTTTAGCTTGATACATCTTGGTATCCGCCGCAACCATCAAATCATCCACCCTGCTCTCTTTGTCGCCCATTGCCATGCCGATGGATACACCCAACATTTTGGCACTGCCTTGAAAAAGAAAAGGCTCTTTTAAGGCTTCCGTACACTTCGTTGCAACAAGAGTTGCCGCATTGTGGGCAGATGCGACATCGCTATCAAGGTCGCTGAGCACTATCACAAATTCATCACCGCCAACGCGGGCTAACGTATCGCTCTCGCGTATCAACGCTGAAAACCGCTTCGCCACTTCAATCAATGCGTGATCTCCCGCACTATGCCCCAAAGAGTCATTGATCGCCTTAAATCCATCCAAGTCCATAAAAAGCAGTGCCAGCCGTGTATGATTGCGTGCGCACCGTGCCAGAGCTTGCTCCAACCGATCGACCATCAAAAAACGGTTAGGAAGTTTGGTCAGATAGTCATAGTGGGCTATCTCTTTGAGCTCTTTTTGACTTGCTAAAAGCATTGCCATCAAACGGTTAAACGCAACCGTCAAATACCCCACCTCATCCATCCTTGTGATCGGTAGTGGTTTGAGAGGGGCTTCGCCAAGGGACATTTTATTTGCCAACAAAGCCGACGTTCGAAGCGGTTTAAAAAAGAAAAATAAGAACAAAAAAAGTATGGTGGGAACGATGATGAGACTCATGATATGTGCTCGTATAAGGGTCGTTTTAATATTATCTTCCATTACAAAAGCCTCTTTGGTCTGGATACGAGAAACAACAAACCAGTCGGTGTTGGGAATGGAAGCAATCGCAGATAACTCTTCGACGCCATCGGTGTTGATCGTAATATCACTGCCTCTAAAACCTTCTATTGCCCTGTCATGCAAGCTGTTTTTCCCTTTTGAAGGTGTGGGTTTGAGTATCAGCTCTTTGTTCGTCGCTGCGATAAAAATCTGTTGCTTCGCATCAATCAGCAAAAAGCCGCCTGTCTTACCAATGCGACCATTAAGGACGCGATTGAAAAATGTGGCGTCATAATACGTCAACCCCACCACGATGGCGCGAACATGCCCCAACGCATCTTTGATCGGCATCGCCATAGGAAGAACGGGCTCATTTAAACGCTTAGAGAACATCAGCGTTCCAATCACAAACTCTTGATTAAACGCGCGTTTAAAAAAATCGTCCTTCTCATACGCTTTTTCACCCTCAACTCTTTCCGCCCCTGTCCCTGAGATCAAACTTCCCTCTTCGTTGAGTACCAACAGAGCGCCAGAGAAAAGGGGATTGAAAACATGGCGTTCCTCAAGCCAGCTTTTGAGTTGATGTGGATTTTCAAGCAATTCTAAAGGCATCCGAGACGCAATTTGTGCAAGCAAGGCTTTGCGAACGTCCAAATCATGCGTGATCTCTTTAGCTGCCTCGTTGGCAAGTGCTTCTTGATGAATCGAAATGACCTTGAAAAGATTCGTATGGATGGTATAGGCAGAGAAGTAATACCGTGTTAATCCCCCTAAGATGATCATAACGCATATAAATAAAATCACCCTCGCAATAATGCTATTTTTAATCTCGTTAAACCAATCGTATTTCAGCCTCAATACTATACCTCTTTTGAACATCATGTGTCAGATTTATTCCAACAAAACTATGATTTTAAGGCTATTATTGTACTTGTCTCTACCTTAATTCACCAAGAAAATACAAAGCTATAGTCAAACGTATTGGGTACGTATTATAAAAATAGCGCTGTGCTCAGTCATTGCAAAAAACGCTCCGTTTAGGTTACAGACTGCCCAACGAGATACCCCGAAGCCCACGCAAAATGGAGGTTAAACCCACCGCAATCGCCATCGATGTCCAACACTTCGCCGCAAAAATAGAGATTGGCTATCTTTTTTGACATCAGATTTTTAGTGTCCAGTTCACGTACATCCACGCCACCAGCGCACACTTCGGCACTTTCAAATCCTTTGGTCGCCTTTACATGTAAACGCAGTGCCTTCAAAGCAAAGACGATCTTTTTGATCTCTT
>DBTO01000033.1:14552-16148 GCA_002307095.1 Sulfurospirillum sp. UBA1314 | reverse complement strand
AGACGATCTTTTTGATCTCTTTTGCACCCAGTGTTGACGCCTCTTTGATGTGCGCTATTTTTGTGTTTTCGATAATGAAATGGGCTAGCTTTTTAGGAATCATCCCCTCAAGCCATAGTGAGAGTGACTTCTCTTTGGCAACACTCAGTCTTTTTTGAAGCAGCGACGTCAGTGCTTCGCGCGAAAGCGTGGGAAAAAGATCGAGCACGACATACACGGATTCATGATGCACCAACGCATGCGACGCTTTGCGACTTAGGTCTAAAATCGCCGAACCTGAGAGCCCGTACACGGTAAAAAGCAGATCACCCTGCACGCTTTGGCATTTTTGATTGTCGATGTAAAGCTCGACAGTCGCGTCCATCTTCACACCGCTCACCTCTCTTAGATGCGGCTCGTCGCAGACAAACTGCACCAACGAAGGGTACGGCTCAATGACGCTATGACCCAAGGTTTTGGCAAAACCATACCCACTGTTTGAACTCCCCAGTGTAGGCATCGCAACACTTCCCGTGGCGATCACGCAGGCATCAAAAACATGCGTTTGAGCGTTTACATGTAAAACAAATGTGGCATCTTTTTTCTCGATTTTGGTGACTTCAGATTCAAGCACAATGTTTACATGTAAAGCTCTCACTTCATGCAAAAGCATGTCAACCACACTCGAAGCTTGGTGGCTCATCGGGTAGAGTCTGCCCTCCTCGCCCTCGCGCATTTCCAGCCCTAATGTGCGAAAAAACGTTTTACATGTAAGCGTGTCAAAACGCCTCAGCGCCTCTTTCGCAAAGCTAGGCGATTCGCCATGGTAGCGCTCAAGGCTGATTTTTTCATTGGAGATATTGCATTTGCCGTTTCCTGTAGCGAGAATTTTGCGCCCGACTTTGCTATTTTTCTCAAACAGTGTGACGCTATGCCCTTTGCGCGAGGCTTCGATGGCACACACCAGTCCCGACGCTCCCGCTCCAATGATGGCAACACGACTCATAAAAGCTTCATGCCTTCGTCGTTCACTTCAAGTTTTTTCGCTTCAATAAGTTTCGTGAGCGCTCGTTTATACGCCTTACGACTCAGCCCAAAACGATCAGAAATAAGCTCAGGCGTACTTTTGTAATTCATCTCGCACGCCCCACCCGTGAGACTTAAAATCTCAACGATTTTAGCGGCAGCCACTTCATCGCTTTTATCGCCGATGGGGCGCAACACAATGTCCAGTTTGCCATCTTTGCGAAGGGTTTTGATGTAACCTACTTTTTCATCGCCAATCTCAATGTTTTCAAAAATTTCATTGTGAAAGATGAGCCCGTCGTAAAGGTTATTGACGATCACTTTAAAGCCAAGCGGTGTTCGCTCACGCACCAAAAGGTTCACCTCTTGTTTGAGCTTGAGCGCTTTGAGGTCTTTTTTTAAGAAGTCGTTGTACTTTTGTGTTCCTACAATGCGCCCCGTCTCATCATCCAAACTCACCTGAACGATGACTTTCATGCCGACATAAAACGGAAATTTCTGAAGTGCTTTGGGAACCAATAAATCTTTGGGCAAGCCCCAGTCTAGAAACGCGCCAAAAGGGGTGACATCGACCACTTCAAAACAGCCAAA